>NZ_JBSGXU010000288.1:0-7452 GCF_053610205.1 Streptomyces sp. NPDC054932
GGCCCGGGACCAAGAGGTCCCGGGCCCGGCCCGTTCGGTACAACCCCGCGATCAGCTGTGCGCGCGCAGCAGCGACCGCATCGTCCGCATCGCCACCGACAGGTTCGCCAGGTCGAAGTCGTCCGACCCCTGGATCTCGTCCAGGGTCGTCCGGGCCCGCCCGATGATCGCCGCGTTCTTCTCCTCCCACGCCTTGAAGCGCTCCTCGGGAGTCGAGGTGCCGTTGCCCACCGACAGCACATCGGCGGTCAGGGCCGCGTGCGCCGCGAACAGGTCCTCGCGGATCGAGGCGCGGGCCATCGACTGCCAGCGGTCGGACCGCGGCAGCTCGATGATCCGGTCCATCAGCTGGGTGATGGCCAGACGGTCGGCGAGGTCGTAGTACACCTCGGCGACCTCCAGCGGGTCCGCGCCGGTGCGGTCCGCGATCGCGACGATGTCGAGCGCCGGGAAGGCGGACGAGAAGCCGGCCACCTTGGCGGCCAGTTCCTCCGGGACGCCCTCACCCGTCAGCTCGTCCATGATCGACTGGTACCACTCCAGGTCGGCGCCGCGCACCAGCTTCGGCAGCTCGGCCCAGACCTGACCCACGCGCTCCTCGAAGAAGGCGATGGTCTCGGTGATCTGGAGCGGCTGCGGCCGGTTGTTCAGCAGCCAGCGGGTACCGCGCTCGACCAGGCGCCGCGAGTGCAGCCGCACCCGGGTCTGGACATCGGCGGCGACCTTGTTGTCGAGCGCCTCCACCGCGTCCCACACGTCGGCCAGGCCGAAGATCTCGCGGGCCGCGAGCTGCGCCCGCACGATCTCCTCCGTGGAGGCCCCGCTCTCCTCGCGCAGACGGTGCAGGAAGGTCGAACCACCGGTGTTGACGGTGTCGTTCACCAGGATCGTGGTGATGATCTCCCGGCGCAGCGCGTGCGCGTCGATCTGCTCCGTGAGCCTGTCGGCCAGAGCGGCCGGGAAGTACGCGAAGAGCAGGCGGCGCAGGTACGGGTCGTCCGGCAGCTCGGTGGCGATGAGCTCGTCCGCCACCGTGATCTTGGTGTAGGCGAACAGCACGGCCAGCTCCGGCTGGGTCAGACCCTTGCCGCTGCCCAGCAGCTCGCGGATCTGCCGGTCGGTGGGCAGGAACTCCAGCGCCCGGTCCAGCAGCCCGTCGCGCTCCAGCCGGCGCATGTAGCGCTGCTGGGCGTGGAGCAGGCTCGGGGCCTGCGCCGCGCCGTTGGCCAGGGCGGTGTTCTGCGCGTAGTTGTTGCGCAGCACCAGACGGCCGACCTCGTCGGTCATCTGGGCGAGCAGCTTGTTGCGCTGCTTGACGGTCATGTCGCCGTCCGTGACGACCGCGTTGAGCAGGATCTTGATGTTCACCTCGTGGTCGGAGGTGTCCACGCCCGCGCTGTTGTCGATGGCGTCGGTGTTGACCTTGCCGCCCTCGCCGCCTGCGCCGCTGCGGGCGAACTCGATCCGGCCGAGCTGGGTCAGGCCCAGGTTGCCGCCCTCGCCGATGACCTTGGCCCGCACGTCGGAGCCGTTGACGCGGATGGCGTCGTTGGCCTTGTCGCCGACGTCCGCGTGCGTCTCGGCCGTGGCCTTGACGTACGTACCGATGCCGCCGTTCCACAGCAGGTCCACCGGGGACTGCAGGATCGCCTTCATCAGGTCGGCCGGGGTCATCTTGGTGACGCCCGCCTCGATGCCGAGGGCCTCGCGGACCTGCGCGGTGATCGGGACGGCCTTCGCGGAACGCGGGTGGATGCCACCGCCCGACGAGATCAGCGAGGTGTCGTAGTCGGCCCACGAGGAGCGCGGCAGCTCGAACAGGCGCCGGCGCTCGGCGTACGAGGCGGCCGCGTCCGGGTTCGGGTCGATGAAGATGTGCCGGTGGTCGAAGGCGGCGACCAGGCGGATGTGCTCGGAGAGCAGCATGCCGTTGCCGAACACGTCGCCGGACATGTCGCCGACGCCGACGACGGTGAAGTCCTCGGTCTGGGTGTCGTGGCCGAGCTCGCGGAAGTGCCGCTTGACGGACTCCCACGCGCCGCGGGCGGTGATGCCCATGCCCTTGTGGTCGTAGCCCGCCGAGCCGCCCGAGGCGAAGGCGTCGCCGAGCCAGAAGCCGTAGGACTCGGCCACTCCGTTGGCGATGTCGGAGAAGGTCGCGGTGCCCTTGTCGGCGGCGACGACGAGGTAGGTGTCGTCCTCGTCGTGGCGGACCACGCCCTTGGGGGGCACGACCTCGCCGGCGACCATGTTGTCGGTGATGTCGAGCAGCGCCGAGATGAAGATCTTGTACGAGGCGATGCCCTCGGCGAGCCAGGCGTCCCGGTCCACCGACGGGTCGGGGAGGTTCTTGGCGACGAAGCCGCCCTTGGCGCCGACCGGCACGATCACGGTGTTCTTGACCATCTGCGCCTTGACCAGGCCGAGGATCTCCGTACGGAAGTCCTCGCGGCGGTCGGACCAGCGCAGGCCGCCTCGGGCGACCTTGCCGAAGCGCAGGTGGACGCCCTCGACGCGCGGGGAGTACACCCAGATCTCGTAGGCCGGACGCGGGGCCGGCAGGTCCGGGATGGCCTGCGGGTCGAACTTCATCGACACGTAGGAGTGCTGCTCGCCCACGCCGTTGAGCTGGAAGAAGTTCGTGCGCAGCGTGGCCTTGATGAGGGTGAGGAAGGCCCGCAGGATGCGGTCCTCGTCGAGCGAGGCGACCTGGTCCAGGGCCCCGTCGAGCTCCTCCAGCATGGCGTCCACGAGCTCGCTGCCGGCCGTCTGGCGCACGGGCGCCATCCGGGCCTCGAAGAGCGAGACCAGCAGCCGGGTGGTGTGGACGTTGTTGCGGAGGGTGTCCTCCATGTAGTCCTGGCTGAAGGTGGAGCCGGCCTGGCGCAGGTACTTGGCGTACGCGCGCAGGACGACGGCCTGCCGCCAGGTGAGCCCGGCGCTCAGCACCAGGGCGTTGAAGTTGTCGTTCTCCGCGTCGCCCTGCCAGACCGCGGCGAAGGCGTCCTGGAAGCGCTCGCGGGCGTCGTCGCCGAGGTAGTTGTCCCCGTTGCCGGAGACGGGCATCCGCAGACCGAAGTCGTAGATCCAGGCGCTGACCCGGTCGGAGCGGCGCAGCTCGTACGGGCGCTCGTCGGTGACCTCGACGCCCAGGCGCTGCAGCACCGGCAGGACCGCGGAGAGCGAGACCTGGTCGCCGGTGCGGAAGATCTTGAACCGGCGCTCGCCGGGGCCCGCGCCGACGGGCTCGTACAGCGAGAGCGCGAACTGGCGGTCGCTGGCGGCGAGCCGCTCCAGGTGGACGAGGTCGGCGACGGCCGCGCGCGGCGAGTGGTCGGCCTTGTAGCCCTCGCTGAAGGAGGTGCCGTAGCGGCGCAGCAGCTCGGCGGCGCGCTCCTCGCCGCATTCGGCGATCAGCGCTTCCTGGAAGCCGTCGGACCAGGAGCGGGCGGCCTCGACGAGACGGCCCTCGATGCGCTCGACGTCGTTGTCGGTCAGGGCGGGCAGCTCGGTGCCCTGCGGGACGCGGACGACGAAGTGGATGCGGGAGAGGATCGACTCGGTGTTCCACGCGGTGAAGTCGACGCTGATGCCGCCGAGCTCCTCGCGGAGGATGTCCATGAGGCGCAGCCGCACGCCGGTGGTGAACCGGTCGCGGGGCAGGTAGACCAGCGCCGAGTAGTAGCGGCCGTACTCGTCCTGGCGCAGGTAGAGCCGCAGCCGGCGGCGTTCCTGGAGGTACAGGACGGAGGTGACGATGGCCTGGAGCTGGTCGACCGGGGTCTGGAACAGCTCGTCGCGCGGGTACGTCTCCAGGATCTGCAGCAGATCGCGGCCGTCGTGGCTGCTCGGCGCGAAGCCGGCCCCGTCGAGGACCTCGACGACCTTGCGGCGGATGACCGGCACGCGGCGCACGGACTCGGTGTACGCGGCCGAGGAGAACAGGCCGAGGAAGCGGCGCTCGCCGACGACGTTGCCGTCGGCGTCGAACTTCTTGACGCCCACGTAGTCGAGGTACGAGGGGCGGTGCACGGTGGAGCGGCTGTTGGCCTTGGTCAGCACCAGCAGGCGGTGCTCGCGGGCCTTGGCGCGGGCGTCGGCCGGCAGCCGGTTGAAGGACGGCGAGACCGGGTGGCCGTCGTCCTTGCCGCTGTGGTGCGGGTCGGAGCGCAGGATGCCGAGGCCGGTGCCGGGCACGGCGGCCAGGGAGTCCCCGTCGACGAGGTTGTACTCGCGGTAGCCGAGGAAGGTGAAGTGGTCGTCGGCGAGCCAGCGCAGCAGCTCACGGGCCTCTTCGAGCTCGTACTCGCGCAGGTCGGGGGCGGTGTGCTCCTCGGGCAGGCCCTCGGCGATGCGCAGCGCGGCGTCGCGCATCTTCTCCCAGTCCTCGACGGACTCCCGTACGTCGGACAGGACGCGCAGCAGGTCGGCGTTGATCTGCTTGAGGTCGGCGCGGTCGGTCTCGCGGTCGATCTCGACGTGGATCCAGGACTCGACCAGGGAGTCGTGGGGGCGCGCCGTGCGGGGCCCGTGGGCGTCGCAGTCGGGGCCGAGGATCTCGATCAGCTTGCCGGTGACGTCACGGCGGACGACGACCTGCGGGTGGATCACGACGTGGATGCCGCGGCCCTGGCGGGACAGCTCGTTCGTCACGGAGTCCACGAGGAAGGGCATGTCGTCGGTGACCACCTCGACGACGGAGTGGCTGGAGGTCCAGCCGTTCTCCTCCACCGTGGGGGTGTGCACGCGCACGTTCGCGGTGCCCTGCGGCCGGTTCTCGGCGAGCCGGTAGTGCGAGAGCGCGGCTCCGAATACATCGACCGGGTCCCGGTCCGCGAGGTCCTCGGGCGCCGTGTGCAGGTAGTAGCGCTGGAGATAGGAGAGAACCGTGTCCTGGTCCGGACGCTCTCCCCGCTCGGACCCAGTCGGAAGTAGCCCCCCGGCCGGGCTGTGCTCAGCTACCCGGGCCGCCCGTGCGAGCAGCTCGGCCTTTGCTTCGTCCAGCTTGGTCTGCATGTCCTCTGGCTCCTGTCGCGCGCCATTGCGTGACGTAGGTGAAGGAAGGAATGACATAGCGCCGCGAGGCGGGGTGTCCGTTCGGGATCGACGCTATGCCGTCGAGAGAGCCGACCGGGAGGGAATGAGCCATGATCGGCCAGCGGTCCCGGGGGCGGGGATCAGCGAAGGCCCGGGCACGGTCGTGCGCCGGGCGCAGGCCGGAGGCTCCAGTGCCCCCGATGACTATCGCGCTGATCACGGGTACAAGGCTATCCCGACCTACCCCCAGGACGTCATTCGCTGCATCTGTACAAATCTTGGGGTAGAAGTTTGACACTCTGGCCAGCGACGTGACCGGCCGTCCGTGCAGGGGTCCGTCCCGTCGCTATCCGGCCAGCTCACGAGCTGTGAGTACGGCCTCCGCCAGGCTGTCCACGACCGGTACACCGGCTGATTCCAGACTGCTGCGGCTGTGCGAACCGCCCGTGTAGAGAACCGCCCGGGCGCCCACGTGGGCGGCGGCGAGGGCGTCGTCCACGGCGTCTCCGATGAGGACCGTACGGTCTGCCGTCACACCCGTCCCGTCCAGGGCGGCCAGGTGGCGTACGAGGTGTCCCGCCTTGGAGGTGTGTGAGGGGCCGATCCGCCCGTCGACGCGCAGGAAGTGCTGGTCGATGCCGTGGGCGCGGACCAGGGGGACGAGCTTGTCGTGGGGCGCGAGGGACAGCAGGGACTGGGTGAGCCCGTCCCGCTGCCAGTCCCGGAGCAGCTCGCGCGCGCCGGCGGCCAGCCCGGCGTCCTCGGCGGCGGCCCAGTAGTGGCGGTGGAAGGTGTCGTCCATGACCACCCACTCCTCCTCGGTGGGCAGCCGTCCCATGAGGCGCTCGTAGAACTTCGGCACCGGTACGACGTACAGGTCGCGGTAGGTCTCCAGGGTGATCGGCGCGAAGCCGAGCTCGGCGAAGGAGGCGTTGGTCGCGACTATGACGGCGTCGATGTCGTGGAGGAGCGTCCCGTTCCAGTCCCAGACGATGTGGTTCGGGTGCACCGGGGCGGTCGTACCGTTCGTGTCGGTCACTTCAGCAGCCCCGGAATCTCCTGCACGCCGAACCACAGCAGCTCGTGGTCCTCGGCCCCGTCGACGACGAACTGCGCGTCCGCGTCCCCGCCGTCGGCGGCGTCGAGGGACCGCACGGCGGCGGCCACGTCCTCGTCGGCGTCATCGGCGTCCACGTGCACGGCCGCCGCCACGGCGAGCCGTACGGCGGCGGCGAGGGTCACCTGGCCGAGGGCGGCCTCGTCGACCCCGGGGGTGGCGGTGGCGGCCTTGTCGTCGACGTCGAGGGCGACCACGACGCGCCGGCGCGGGGCGCTCGTGTCCGCGGCGACCAGCCGCAGGGAGGCGAGCGCGGCCCGGTTCAGGGCCGCGTACTCCAGCTCCTCGATGTCGTCCGACACGTACCACTCGCGGAGCCCGGGGGTGACGGCGTACGCCCGCAGCGGGGCGGGGCCCAGCTCACCCGCCTTGTGCACCTCGGCGAGCCCGGGGAGGGTCAGGGGGACGTACACGCGCATGGCCGGCTGCTTTCGGTAGTCGGAAACGCACCCAGGATACGACTCGGAGGGGGCCGGCCGGGTGATGGACTCCGTCCCCCTTCGGGGCGCCGGATCGGGGGCCGACCCCGTCCACCCCGGTCCCCGGACGCGCGCCCGCCGGGGCCCGGGAGCGGCCGCCGCCCATCCGGATAGGTGAACCGGGCCGGTGGCCGGGCGGGCCGCGGGTGTGGTTTGCGGGGCGGGTGCGGCGGCCGTAGAAGATCCCCATCAAGTTACCGCCCGGTATGGCTCCGGGCCCGGCCTGTTCGGGGGCAGATCGCGATGGACACCACGACGCGCGGCACGATGATCGGCAGTGACGGCGGCCGCCGCAGGCCCGCGGGCCGGACCCGGACCCGCCCGGCGGGGCGCCGCGACCCGCGGCGCCCCGCAGGCCCCCCGCGCACCCTGCGGCTCGGCCCGCACCACTGGTTCGCCGAACACCTCCTCGCGGTGGTCAGCGGCCTGCGCCCGGTCCACTCGCTGCTCGGCCACACCATCGGCCCCGCCTACCAGCAGCTGGTCACCCTGGCCCCCACGGACCCCCTCCGCGACCGCCTGCGCCCGGTGGTCCGCCAGTGCGGCCGCTTCACCCCCGGCCCGGGAGTCATCGAAGCCTTCGCCCGCATCGCCACGGGCGACCGCCTGACGGCCATGGCCTTCCGCCTCGAACAGGGCCCGGACCTCCGCTGGCGCTGCGCGGCGGTGGAGATCCAGGGCCCCCGCCCGTAACTCAGCCCCGCCGCGATCCTTCGGCCTCGCCGGCGTTCGAGGCGCGGGGTCCGGGGCGGAGCCCCAGCAGCGGCGCCGCACCCGCACACGACGCGGCCGGGGCCGGACACCCACGGTGTCCGGCCC
>NZ_JBSGXU010000289.1:0-7262 GCF_053610205.1 Streptomyces sp. NPDC054932
CGTGCCGGGGTGTCCCCGCAGGACGAGCGCGCAACCACCCCGCACAGCCGAGAAGAGCCCGCGCGCGCCGAGCCGAGGAGACACCCCGGCACGGCCCCACGCACCGACCCGACACGCACACCGCCGAGCCGCCCGCAGGGCAACCGCACGGCACCACGCACCGACCCGACACGCACACCGCCGAGCCGCCCGCAGGGCAACCCGCAGGGCAACCGCACGGACCCGCCGACGTACCCTCCCCGAGGGATACCCGTACACCGCTCCGGAGGAGACATGGCCCCACGAGTGCACGCCGCCCGGGCGACCGGCATCGCCACGCTCACCCTCGACTCCCCGGCCAACCGCAACGCGCTCTCCGCCGACCTCGTCGCCGAGCTCCGCTCCGCCCTCGCCACCGCGGGCGCGGACGATGCCGTCCGGGCCGTCGTCCTCACCCACACCGGCACCACCTTCTGCGCCGGGGCCGACCTCAAGTCCCCCTGCGATCCGGCCGATTTCGTGGCCCTGCTCCGCGAGACCGCCGAGCTGCCCAAGCCCGTCGTCGCCCGCGTCACCGGCCACGTCCGGGCCGGCGGCCTCGGTCTGCTCGGCGTCTGCGACATGGCCGCCGCCGGACCGCGGTCCACGTACGCCTTCACCGAGACCCACCTCGGCCTCGCCCCCGCGGTGATCTCCATCCCCCTGCTGCCGCGCCTCGACCCGCGCGCCGCCGCCCGCTACTTCCTGACCGCCGAGGCCTTCGACGCGGCCGAGGCCACCCGGATCGGTCTGCTCACCCTGCACGCCGAGGACGTGGACGCGGCCCTGGAGCCGGTGCTCGCCGGCCTGCGCAAGGCCTCCCCGCAGGGGCTGGCCGTGACCAAGGCGCTGACGGCCGCCGCCGTGCGCGAGGCCCTGGCGCGCGACGGGGCCCGCCTGACGGAGCTCTCCGCAGGACTGTTCGCGTCCGCCGAGGCCCGCGAGGGCATCACCGCCCGCTTCGAGCGCCGGGAACCGTCATGGTCGCTGTGACCGGACCCAAGCAGGCGCGCAGCCGCGTCACCCGCCGCCACCTCCTGGAGGCGGCCGTGTCCTGTCTGGCGGAGCACGGCTGGGCGGGGTCCACCGTCGCGGTCGTCGCCGAACGGGCCGGGGTCTCGCGCGGGGCCGCCCAGCACCACTTCCCGACCCGCGAGGACCTGTTCACCGCGGCCGTCGAGTACGTCGCCGAGGAGCGGTCCACGGCCCTGCGCGACCTGTTCCACGCCGGCCCGGCCGCCCGCCCCGTCGTGGTGGAGGCGCTCGTCGACATGTACACCGGCACCCTCTTCCGGGCCGCGCTCCAGCTGTGGGTGGCCGCCTCCAACGAGGAGCAGCTGCGCCCCCGGGTGACCGAGCTGGAGGCCCGGGTCGGCCGTGAGACCCACCGCATCGCAGTCGAGCTGCTGGGTGCGGACGAGTCGGTGCCGGGCGTACGGGAGACGGTGCAGGGCCTCCTGGACATGGGCAGGGGCCTCGGCCTGGCCAACGTGCTCACCGACGACACGGCCCGCCGGGCCCGTGTGGTGGCCCAGTGGTCGCGCATCCTCGACGCGGCCCTGGGCTGAAGAACGGGAGGGGCGCCGCACCCCGGTCGCGGGGTACGGCGCCCGATCTGCCCGGGTGATCAGCGGGTCACGCGGTCTCGGCGATGTCCGCGTAGCCCTCGATCTCCTGCGGGTTGCGCCGCCCCGGCCCGGTGTAGCGGGCCGACGGCCGCACCAGGCGGCCCGTGCGCTTCTGCTCCAGGATGTGCGCCGACCAGCCGGCGGTACGGGCGCAGCTGAACATCGATGTGAACATGTGCGCCGGGACCTCGGCGAAGTCCAGCATGATCGCGGCCCAGAACTCGACGTTCGTGGCGAGCACCCGGTCGGGGCGGCGCGCGTGCAGCTCTTCCAGCGCGGCCTTCTCCAGCGCGGCGGCCACCTCGTAGCGCGGCGCGTCCAGCTCCTTGGCCGTGCGCCGCAGCACGCGGGCGCGCGGGTCCTCGGCGCGGTAGACGCGGTGCCCGAAGCCCATCAGCCGCTCGCCCTTGTCCAGGGCCTTCTTCACGTACGCCACGGCGTCGCCGGTGCGCTCGATCTCCTCGATCATGCCGAGCACGCGGGACGGTGCCCCGCCGTGCAGCGGTCCCGACATGGCGCCCACGGCGCCGGACAGGGCGGCGGCGACGTCCGCGCCGGTCGAGGCGATCACCCGCGCGGTGAAGGTGGAGGCGTTCATGCCGTGCTCGGCGGCGGAGGTCCAGTACGCGTCGACGGCCTTGACGTGCCGCGGGTCGGGCTCGCCCCGCCAGCGGATCATGAACCGCTCGACGACGGACTCGGCCTTGTCGATCTCCCGCTGCGGGACCATGGGCAGGCCCTGGCCGCGGGCGGACTGGGCGACGTAGGACAGTGCCATGACGGCCGCGCGCGCGAGATCGTCGCGGGCGGTCTGCTCGTCGATGTCCAGCAGCGGTTTCAGACCCCACACGGGGGCGAGCATCGCGAGCGCGGACTGGACGTCGACGCGGATGTCACCGGAGTGGACCGGAATGGGGAAGGGCTCGGCGGCCGGCAGGCCGGGGTTGAAGGCACCGTCGACCAGCAGGCCCCAGACGTTCCCGAAGGAGACGTGGCCGACGAGGTCTTCGATGTCGACGCCCCGGTAGCGGAGCGATCCGCCTTCCTTGTCGGGCTCGGCGATCTCCGTCTCGAACGCGACGACCCCTTCGAGCCCGGGTACGAAGTCGGACATCAGGCGGCTCCTCAGATAGTGCGAACACGCGCGGCTCCCGGCGTGACTCGCGGTCCGGCGCGGTCATCCCCGTTGATGCCCGGCACGGCCGTTGGCCACCCGCTTGGGGACCTTCGGACCGGCCCCAAGATTTTGGCCGCTCCGCCCCGACTGCGGAAGCGTGACATACGGCACACCGTTACCGGTCCGGCTGCGGCAGGATGGCCAGCGTGACCGATCAGGACATTGACCCCGCCATGATGCGCAAGCAGTACCGCTCGGAGATCGTCGAAGAGGGGAGTCTCGCGGACAACCCGATGGACCAGTTCGCCCGCTGGTTCCAGCAGGCCGCCGACTCCCACCTCTTCGAACCGAACGCCATGGTCGTATCGACGGCCACCCCCGACGGGCGGCCCAGCTCGCGGACGGTGCTGCTGAAGCAGTTCGACGGACGGGGCTTCGTCTTCTTCACCAATTACGCCTCCCGCAAGGGTCGTGAGCTGGCCGAGAACCCGCACGTCGCCCTGCTGTTCCCCTGGCATCCCATCGCCCGCCAGGTGATCGTCACCGGTACGGCGGCCCGGATCGGCCGCGACGAGACGGCGGCGTACTTCCGCTCCCGCCCGCACGGCTCCCAGCTGGGTGCCTGGGCGAGCGAGCAGTCCAGTGTGATCGAGTCCCGTGCGGAGCTGGACCGCCGCTACGCCGAGCTGGAGGCCCGCTACCCGGAGGGCGAGCAGGTGCCCGTTCCGCCGGAGTGGGGCGGTCTGCGGGTGGTCCCGGAGGCGGTGGAGTTCTGGCAGGGCCACGAGAACCGCCTTCACGACCGCCTGCGCTACGTCCCGGACGGGGACAAGTGGCGGGTCGAGCGGCTCTGCCCGTAGGCGGGGCCCGGGAAAAGCAGACGACCCGCGGGCTCGGGTTTCTCTCCTGCAGTGAGAGAAGCCGGCCGGACGTACCGGCGAGCCCGCGGGTCGGGTGACTGCTTGGGATTGGCGCCTGGCGATCCCGCCGGGCACCGCACTGGGTGCGTGCGACGACGGGCGCTTAGCCCGCAGCCACCTCACGCGTCCGGTTTCCGTACATTTCGGGAACCACCTCCCTTCTCGTGTACGGCAGAGCCTAGGAGCACCTCGGCCGGGGCACAAGCAAATATTTCCCCGGGACCCGAAGCGGATCATTACTGGACAATCGGGGGAATGGGGTGTGGGCTGCGTCACGTTCCAGTTCAATGATCTGACGTGCCGCACACGCGAACACCTGCAGGGGGTCCCAGGTGACTGCTTCCGGACGTAACGAGACCACCGATGATCTGCTCGCAGCACTGCTGGACGGGATGGACGCCGCCCTGTGCGCGTTCGACTCCGACGGGGTGATCACCCACTGGAACCGGGAGGCCGAGCGGATCCTGGGCTGGACCGCGGCCGAAGCCGTGGGACGCAAGGGCTTCGAGGGCTGGGCCGTACGGCCCGCCGACGCGCACGACGTGCAGGACCGGCTGATGGCCGCCCAGCAGGTTCCCGGGCGGCAGGTGCACGAGTTCGCGCTGCTGACCAAGGACGGCGGGCGCGTCCTCGTACGGACCCAGTCCGCCGGGGTGCCGGGCGCGGACGGGAAGCCCGCCGGGGTGTACTGCGCCTTCAGCGAGGTGCACGCGCAGATCGACCTGGAACGCTCCATCGCCCTGAGCGAGGCCCTCATGGAGGACGCCTCGTGGGGTGTCGTCCTGGTCGACGTCGACCTGCGCCCGGCCGTGGTCAACGCGCACGCCGCACGAGCCTTCGGCACCGGCCGCACCGCGCTGCTCGGCCGCCCCCTCGGGGAACTGCTGGCCCAGGGCGTCGAGGAGCTGGAGGGAGCCCTCCAGCACGTGCTCGCCGAGGGGGCGCCGCCCGCGCCGGTGGACATGTGGGTGTCGGTGCGCACGCCGGAGGGGGTGCGGCGCAGGTGCTGGCGGTGCGGGTTCCTGCGGCTGGCCTCGCCGCTCGCGGAGGAGCCCGTGCCGCTGGGCGTCGGCTGGCTCTTCCAGGACGTCACCGAGGCCCGCCAGGAGCAGCTGGACACCGCGCAGCTCCGGTTCCGCGCGCACCAGCTGCACCGTGCGGGACGGGCCGCAGCCGAGTGCGAGGACCCGGCCGAGGCGGCCGCCGTACGCCTGGACTTCGCCCTCGCCGGGTTCGCCGAGCACGCGCTGCTGGACGTACTGGACCCGGCGGTCGACCCCGAGCGGCGCAGGCTCGTACGGTCCGCCGCGTCGCCGCCGGCGCTGCCGGGCCCCGGATCGATCCCCGTCCGGTACGTGCCCGGGCATCCGGCGCTGCAGGCGCTGGACCGGATCGGCTCGGTGCGGACCAGCGCCCCGCGCGGCGAGGCGGACGCGCAGTGGGCGCGGGACCGCCAGTGGCCCGAGGGCGCGGCGCACGGGCTGTGCACGGTGCTGCGGAGCCGGGGACGGACCCTGGGGGCGCTGACGTTCCTGCGCGGGCCCACGCGGGTGGCCTTCGAGCGCGCGGACGCGGAGTACGCGGAGGAGGTCGCGGCCCGGGTCGCGGCCGACCTGGACCTGGCGGCGGGTCCCGCCCGCCCGGACGAGGGCCGGGGGGTGTCCGCAAAGCAGCGTCCGTACCCACCATCGTAGGAACGCGGCCCGCGCCCGGCGACCGGTCGGTCGCCGGCCGCGACGGGCCGGGGAGCGGGCTCAGTGCCGGAAGAAGATGCGGTCGCCGTACTCCTTCATCACGCGGCCGTTCCACTCGTGGCCGCCGTCGACGTTGCCCGAGCGCAGCAGCGGGGGCTCCACCCCGCGGGCGGCGAGCTCGCCGGCCGCCGCCGCCATGACCGCCTGCATGATCGCGCTGGTCACGACGGTGGAGGCGGGGGCGAAGGGCGCTTCGATGCCGTCGAGGCTCAGCTCGGCGTCGCCGACCGCGATCTTGCTGTCGAGGACGACGTCGCAGTGGTCCTTGAGGAAGGTGCCGGAGACGTGCCGTGACTTGGTCCCGGTGGCGTACGCCACCGAGGTCACACCGATGACCTTGAGGCCGATGGCGCGGGCGTTCATCGCCATCTCGACGGGCAGGGCGTTGCGGCCGGAGAGGGAGATGATCACGAGGACGTCGCCGTCGGAGGCGGGGCTGCTGTCGAGGACGGCGCCGGCCAGGCCGTCGACCCGTTCCAGGGCGCTGCCCAGGGTCGCGGGCATGACGTCGATGCCCGCGGTGCCGGGTACGGCGAGGAAGTTCATCAGGGCCAGGCCGCCGGCCCGGTAGACGACGTCCTGGGCGGGCAGCGAGGAATGCCCGGCGCCGAAGGCGAAGAGCCGGTTGCCGGCGGCGACCGCGTCGGCGATGAGGGAGCCGGCCTCGGCGATGCGCGGGGCCTCCTCGTCCCGCACCCGCTGCAGCAGACCGATGGCGGCGTCGAAGAACTGACCGGCCAGCTTGCTCTCGCTCATACGCCGATGGCCCTTCCAGGGGTGGGGGAGCGTCCGTGTCCGCCGCTCACCGTGCGGTCTGGACCAAGGGCGTGTCAATACGAACGTCAATCCCGGGCCGAAAGCTCTGGTCGGGGTCTCCGGACGGCCCCGGGCGATCTTCCGCGGGATGTCCGGGAGATGTCCGGGAGCGCTCTTGACCCTCGGCACGGGACGGTTGTCGGCCCGATGCGTCAGAATTGGGGGCAGGGCCAGCGCACGCAATCCGAGGGGCACGAATGTCCGGACTGATCGATACCACGGAGATGTATCTCCGCACCATCCTCGAGCTGGAAGAGGAAGGCGTGGTCCCCATGCGCGCCCGCATCGCCGAGCGGCTCGACCAGAGCGGCCCGACGGTGAGCCAGACGGTGGCGCGGATGGAGCGCGACGGCCTGGTGGCCGTCGCCAGTGACCGGCACCTCGAGCTGACGGACGAGGGGCGCCGGCTGGCCACGCGTGTCATGCGCAAGCACCGGCTCGCGGAGTGCCTGCTCGTCGATGTCATCGGCCTGGAGTGGGAGCAGGTGCACGCCGAGGCCTGCCGTTGGGAGCACGTGATGAGCGAGGCGGTGGAGCGGCGGGTGCTGGAGCTGCTGCGCCACCCGACCGAGTCGCCGTACGGGAACCCGATCCCGGGGCTGGAGGAGTTGGGTGAGAAGGCGGAGGCGGACCCGTTCATCGAGGACGGCATGGTCAGCCTGTCCGAGCTCGACCCGGGCACCGAGGGCAAGACCGTGGTCGTCCGCCGGATCGGCGAGCCGATCCAGACGGACGCCCAGCTGATGTATACGCTCCGGCGGGCGGGCGTCCAGCCCGGCTCGGTGGTGAGCGTGACCGAGTCCCCGGGTGGTGTGCTGGTCGGCAGTGGCGGCGAGGCCGCCGAGCTGGACGCGGAGGTCGCCTCGCACGTGTTCGTGGCGAAGCGCTGACCTCGGCGCGCCGTCGTTCGCGATCGGCGCGGATGCCTTCGTACGGGATGTGACCCGCGGGTCGTGACCCGTGCGGATCAGCCTTGGTGTGGGCGGTCCCGGCGCCTTTCGGCGCCGGG
>NZ_JBSGXU010000290.1:0-7226 GCF_053610205.1 Streptomyces sp. NPDC054932
CCACACCTACAACCACCACCGCTGCCACACCGCACTCGCAGGCAAGCCACCCATCAGCCGCGTGAACAACGCTGCGGGTCAATACACCTAGGCCGACCTGTCCAGCGAGCTGCGCACGTAGGCGCCGGGCGTCTGCCCGAAGTGGCGGCGGAAGGCCAGGATGTAGCCGTTGGTGCTGACGAATCCCACCCGGGCGGCGACGGTGCTGACCAACTGGCCCTGTTCCAGCAGGCTCAGCGAGTGGTTCAGCCGCAGCCGGGTGCGCCATTCGGAGAAGGCCATCCCGGTTTCCGCGCGGAAGGCCCGGCGCAGGCTGGTCGAGCTCGTGTAGAGGTTCTCCGCCCACTCCGTCGCGGTGCGCGGGTCGCTCGGGGTGCGGGCCAGCTCCCGCGCCACGGCGCCGGCGGTGTGGCTCGTGGGCTGCGGCAGCGGAAGGCAGTTGCGGTGCCCGGCGGACAGCGCGGCGAAGACCTCCGGGTCGTCGTCCTCGGCCCGGGTGCTGCGCATCCGGCCGAGGACCAGGCGGCGCTGCGCGTCGGTGATGTTGATCGTGGTGACGTCCTGGTACGGCAGCTCGAACAGCTCCGCGTCGAAGGCCTCGGCGGCGATGACGGAGTCCGCTCCGAACCGTGCGCTGTGCGCGATGCCCGCCGGTATCCACAGCGCCACCGACGCGGACAGCTCGTGGTCCCGGCCGAGCGCGCTGACCACGATCCGGCCGACCGGAACGTGCAGGAACTGGTGGAACTCGTGGACGTGCAACGGGTGTCCGCCCTCGGCGATGAAGTCGTCATCGGCCAGGGGCACGGAGTCCGCCCGGGTCTCCTCGTCTCGCACGCCGCGCAGTCCCGTCTCGGCCACAACATCCTCCCCCTACGGCAGGGGCCGCGTTCTTGACCCCTGATTGTGAGCGGTTCGCCTCCGGCATTGGACCGGACCCCGCTTTGGTAAGGCTAGCCTAACTTCGAGCTTGAGCAGGTGAGGAGTACCCGAAGACCCATGAAGCAATCGGCTTCGCCGGCCGCACCACCGACCCCGACGCCCGCGAGGCCACGTTTCTCGCGCGCAACGGTGGTCGTGGTGCTCGCCGGCCTGATGGTGGCCGCCGTGACCGTCGCGAGCATCGGCCTCGGTGCGCGTGACATCTCTCCACTGGAGATCGTGCGGATCGTGCTGCACCCCGGTGCGGAGGGCTACAACGGCGACGTCCTGTGGACCGAGCGGATCCCCCGCACCCTGCTCGGCCTGACCGTCGGGGCCTCGCTGGGCGCCTCCGGGCTCATCATGCAGGCACTGACGATGAACCCCCTGGCCGAGCCCGGCATCCTCGGCGTGGAGCAGGGCGCGGCGGTGTTCGTCGTGCTCGGGATCCTCTTCCTCGACGCGTCGAGCGTGCAGGGCTACTTCTGGATGGCGCTGACCGGCTCGGCGGTGACCGCCGTCCTGGTCTTCCTGATCGGGACCCGCACCAACGCGGGCAGCAGCACGATCGGCCTCGTCCTCGCGGGCGTCGCCGTCGCAGCGGTGATGTCCTCGCTGATCACCCTGCTCGTGGTGCGCGACGAGGCCGTCTACGCCCACCTGCGCTTCTGGTCCGTGGGCCAGCTCACCGGCCGGGGCCAGTTCCTGGGCCAGGTACTCCCGTTCGCCCTCACCGGCCTGCTGCTGGCGCTGCCGTTCGGGCGCACCCTGAACCTGCTGAGCCTCGGTGACGAGACCGCCCGCGGGCTCGGCATCCGGGTGGAGCGAGCCCGGCTGGCCAGTGCGGCCGTGGCAGTGCTGCTGTGCGCGGCCGCCACCGCGGCCGTGGGGCCGGTGGCCTTCGTGGGACTGATCGCCGCACACACGGCCCGGATGCTCGTGGGGGCGGACCACCGCTGGTCGCTGCCGCTGTCCATGGCCTGCGGGGCCGTGCTGCTCGTCGCGGCCGACACCGCGGGACGGCTGGTCATCGACCACGGCGAGATCCAGGTGTCGGTGATGACCGCCCTCGTCGGCACCCCCTTCTTCGTGTGGCTCGCGCGCCGCCGCGATCCGGTCCGGATGTGAGTGACATGCCACAGACCCACGAGACACGGAGCCACGGGACACAGGCCCGTGGGCCACAGGCCCCTGAGACACAGCCCCGTGAGCCACGGACCCCCGACGAGAGCTGCGGCGACACCACGACCGGACACCGGGCCGCCACCGTGGCACGGCTGCGCGGCGCCCACCGGGCGGGCAACCGCCGGGCCGCGCTCGTGGCCTGCGTACTCGCCTTGATGCTGCTCGCGCTGCTCGTCACCTCGGTGCTGCTCGGCGGGGTCGAGCGGATACCGGCGGGCGACATCCTGCCCGCCGCCTTCGGGATGCGCACCGGACTCGCCGACTACGTCATCTTCCGCATCCGGATGCCGCGCGCACTGGCGGCGCTGCTCGCCGGAGGGCTCTTCGGCCTCTCCGGCGCGCTGTACCAGCGGCTCATCCGCAACCCGCTGGCCACGCCGGACATGGTCGGCATCTCGGCGGGCGCCGGAGCCGGCGCCACCACGATGCTGCTGTTCGCCCCGGCGGTCCCCTTCGGGGCCGCCCTGGCCGGCCTCGGCGGGGCCTTCGCCCTCGTGGTGACGGTGCTCGCGCTGAGCAGGCGCTGCGGGAGCGTGGACACGTACCGCATGGTCCTCGTGGGCATCGGCCTGAGCGCCGTGTGCACCGCCTACGTGAACTACCTGTTCACGGTGGCCGGGCAGCACGGGATCGCACAGGTGATGCGCTGGCTGGTCGGCAGCGTCAACGACGCCACCTGGGACGGGGTTTCCACGCTGGCGGGGGCGCTCGCCGTGTGCGGGCTGTGCACCGCGCTGCTGCACCGCTCCCTGGGCAGCATGGCCCTCGGCGACCAGCTCGCCCTGGGACTGGGCACCCGGGTGGGCGCCGCTCGGATCGCGACCCTGCTGGTCGGGGCGGCGGCCGCCGCCCTCGCCACCAGCGTCACGGGCCCGATCGGTTTCGTCTCGCTGATCAGCGGGCCCATCGCGGTCCGGCTGGTCGGCGCCGACCGGTCCGTCGCCCTGGCCGTCCCGATCGGGGCCGTCATCGTCCTCGCCGCCGATGTCCTCGCCCAGCACGGTCCGGTGATCAGCCCGGTACCGACGGGCGTCCTCACGGCGCTGCTCGGCGCCCCCTACTTCGTCTGGCTGATCCTCCGGCGCGGCCAAGGAGCCACCGCATGAGCGCACGACCCGTACTCGCCTCCCCCGACGCCGGTTTCCGGCTCGAAGCCCGCGGCGTCAGCGCCGGATACCACCGCAAGCCGATCATCGAGGAGCTGTCCCTCGGGATCGAGCCCGGCAGGATCACCGCGCTGGTCGGCCCGAACGCCTGCGGCAAGTCCACCCTGTTGAAGTCGGTCGCCCGGCTGCTGCCCGTCGCGGCCGGCTCCGTCCTCCTCGAGGGACAGGACATCCACTCCCTGTCCACCCGCGAGGTGGCCCGGCGCCTGGGCATCCTGCCGCAGTCGCCGATCGCCCCCGAGTCCATCACCGTCGGCGACCTCGTCTGGCGCGGGCGCCATCCGCACCGCCGGTTCGGACAGCGGCGCACCGCCGCCGACGACGAGGTCATCGCGGACGCCCTGACGGCGACCGGCACGGCCGAGCTGATCGACCGCCCGGTCGACCAGCTCTCCGGCGGCCAGCGCCAGCGCGTGTGGATCGCCCTCGCACTCGCCCAGGACACACCCACGCTGCTCCTGGACGAACCCACGACCTACTTGGACATCGCCCACCAGATCGAGGTCATGGACCTCCTCGCCGACCTCAACGAGCAGGCCGGCAAGACGATCGTGCTGGTGTCCCACGACCTCAACCAGGCTGCCCTGTACGCCTCGACGATCGTCGCCATGCGCGACGGCCGGATCGTGCGCCGGGGCACCCCCGAAGAGGTCCTCACCGAGCAGACCGTGGCCGAGGTGTTCGGCCTGGACTGTCTCGTCGTCCCCCATCCCCGCTCAGGCCGGCCCCAGATCTTCCCCCTGGGCCGTCGTACCCCCGCATAGGAGAACCACCACCATGTCCGTGCTCAACAGAACGCGCCGCCGCCCGGCCCGCGCCCTCGCCGCCCTCACCGCGGCCGCCGCCTGCCTCGGCCTGCTCACCGCGTGCAGCGACGACTCGACCGCCGCCAAGGACAAGCCGGCCGCCGCCGGGGCCGACGTGTCCGCCGGCTTCCCCGTCCCGCTCACCAACGCGTGGGGCAGGAGCGAGGTCAAGAAGAAGCCGGTGAAGGTCGCCACCGTCTCCGACGGCGACACCGCCATCGCGCTGGCCCTCGGCATCGTCCCGGTGATCACCCCGGACGTCGAGGACGGCGGCAAGGTGCCCGAGTACAAGCAGCGCGCCATCGACAAGCTGGGCGCGGGCAAGCTGAAGACGTACGACGACAGCGACGGCACCGCCTACGAGGCCATCGCGGCCGAGGCCCCCGACGTCATCCTCGGCATGAACACCTGGGAGATGGACGCCGACTACGCCAAGCTGCAGCCGATCGCTCCGGTGGTCACCTTCGCCGACAAGGCGCACGCCGACACCCTCACCTGGCAGGACCGGCTGAAGACGGCCGCCAAGGCCCTGGGTCTGAGCGCCAAGGCGGACGAGGTCATCGCCGCGAACGAGAAGGCCACGACGGACGCCGCCGCCGCGCACCCGGAGTTCAAGGGCAAGACGTACACCTACACGGTCGTCCACCCCGAGCAGGTCAGCTTCATGTCCTACGCCGACCAGGACCCGGGCGTCTTCGAGAAGCTCGGCTTCACCAAGACCGACAAGGCGAAGAACTACGCGCCGAACAAGAACGCGGTGAGCCTGGAGAACCTCGACCAGCTCGACGCCGACGTCCTCCTGGTCACCTACCCCTTCGGTGACCGCGGCGTGATCAGCGCGACCGAGCTGGAGTCCAACAAGCTCTTCCAGTCGCTGAACGCGGTGAAGACCAAGCACTTCACGGTCATCCCCTCGGAGAACTCCCTCTCCTCGGCCATCGCCTACCCGGACGCGCTGAGCGCCCCGTGGGTGGTCGAGCAGCTCACCCCGCTCCTCGCGAAGGCCGTCGCCGGCCAGTAGCCGCCGCCGTCACCCGGCGTACACCGAGGCCCGTCTCCCGTGGGAGGCGGGCCTCGCCCGTCCCGGCGCCCCGGCCCGGTCCCCGTGGTGCCGGGCGCGGGCCTCGGGGCCGGGCCGGGGTCCGGGCGTCCGGATTGCGCGCGGGGTGTCAGTGCCGTGGTCCGCGGGTTGGATGCGGCGCGCTCCGGGCGACGTAGCGTGGCCGCAGCCGGGATCTGCCGGCCGGATGTGAAGGAGCAGTCAGATGTCCACCCGTAGTCCCCGCTCGGTCGTCACCTTCCCCATCGTGCTCAGGGAGCTGACGGTGTTGCGCGTCTCGGACGTCACGCCCGGGATGCGGCGGGTGACCCTCGGCGGGCCTCAGCTGCACGCCTTCGACCACGCGGGACTCTCCCTCCCGGCGCTGCGTACCGAGGGCTTCGACGACCACGTGAAGTTCTTCTTCGCCGAGGAGGGCCGGGAGCCGGTGCTGCCCCGGCAGAACGTGAGCAGCCTGGACTGGCCCTCGGACGGCCGTCCGATCTCCAAGGACTACACGCCGGTGCGGTTCGACCCGGTGGCCGGGGAGATCGACTTCGACTTCGTCCGGCACGAGGGCGGGATCGCCTCGTCCTGGGCGCAGCAGGCCGCTCCGGGCCAGGTGACGTGGATCGCCGGGCCGAAGATGTCGCACAGTCACCCCGAGGGGGCGGACTGGCTGCTGGTGATCGGCGACGAGACGGCGCTGCCCGCGATCGGCCGCTGGCTGGCGGAAATGTCCGAGGGGACCCGCGCTCGGGTGTTCGTCGAGGTCGGCGAGGACAGCCACCGCCAGGAGCTGCCGACGCGGGCCGATGCCGAGGTCACCTGGCTGGTGCGCGGTGGTGTTCCGGCCGGGCGCAGCGATCTGCTGGAGCGCGCGGTGCGGGACATGGAATGGCTGCCGGGCACGGTGTTCGTCTGGGCTGCCGGGGAGGCCGTCACCCTCAAGGGCATCCGGCGGCACCTGTCGGTGGACCGGGGCGTTGCGCGCGAGCAGACGCACATCACCGGTTACTGGCGCCGGGCCGAGGTGGCGCCCGGCCTCGCCGAGCCCGCCGACCCGGACGTCCTGGAGGGCGAGGACGCGCACGAGCGGCTCCACGAACTGACCGACCTGGCCCCCGGGCTGGCGATCCGCGTGGCCGTCACCCTGGGCCTGGTCGACCTCGTCTACCAGGGCGTACGGGAGCCGGCGGAGCTGGCGCGGCGCAGCGGTACCGAACCGCGCACGCTGGGGGCGCTGCTGAAGTACCTCGTGGAGATCGAGGTGTTCGAGGTGTCCGGCGACGGGTACCGGCTGACGCCGGTGGGCGAGGAACTCGTCGAGGACGACCATTCGTTGGAGGAGTACGACCTGCGCGGCGCCCAGGCCGCCTTCGACCTGTCGCTGGCGGGTCTCGCCGAGCGGCTGTGTTCGGGCGCGAACGGCTGCCGGACGTCGTCCGGCGAGACCCTGGCCGAGGCGCTGCGGACCGATGTGCGCCTCGGCGGTTCGGCCCGTGCCGCGATCGAGGACGAGGCGCGCTGGGTCTCCTCCGGGGTCGCCGGTGCCTACGACTGGTCGGCGGTGGGCGTCCTCGGTGCGTCGGGCAACGGCGCCGGTACGGTCGTCAACGCACTGGTCAAGGAGTTCCCCGGGCTGCGGGTGCGGCTCGCCGCCCTGCCGTCGGTGCTGGGCGTCGTCGGCGGACAGATCCTCGATCCCGAGGTGCTGCCCCGGGTGGAGCTCGTGGCGCAGTCCCATCCGGTGCCGTCGGGTGCCGGGACGCTGCTGCTCTGCCGGCTGCTGGAGTGGCTTCCGGACGAGGACGCCGTGCTGACGCTCACCGAGGCGGCGGCCGCGCTGCCGGCCGATGGCACTTTGGTGCTGGTCGAGCAGGTGGAGGCGGCGGACCCGGACGACATCGACGCGGTCCTGCACCACCTGCGGCTCACGGCGGCGTTCGGCTCCGGGCTGCGCCCGGTGAAGGACGTGACCGCGCTGGCGGAGCGCGCCGGGCTGACGGTGCGCGCGTGCCGCGACATCGGCTGGGACCACCGCCTGTGGGTGCTGACCCCGGCTGCCTGACCCCGGTTCGCCCGGGCCGGTCCTCCGGGGCCGGAGAC
>NZ_JBSGXU010000291.1:0-7045 GCF_053610205.1 Streptomyces sp. NPDC054932
GGCGCCCCCCCGGGGGGGGGGGCTGCGCGCTGCGCCCCCCGGCAACGGGACTCGTGACCGCCGCCGGGGCACGCATCGGCGGCTACCACGGGCGAGGGGTGTGGGCCCTAAGTCGGCTCCGGGCCAACACCTTTCCCGGGGCGGACGCGGTGTGGAGGAGGAGCATCCGACCCGGGAGTGGAGGGGGGAGCCCCGCCGCCGGGGATCAGCGGCAGTTGCGCCCGTCGTTGATGCAGCCCACGGCCTTGTTCATCAGGTTGTTCGACATCACGTTGATGAAGTCGTCGTGGTCGGTCGCCGGCTTGTGCAGTTGCTCGGGGAAGCTGTCCACGGCGAAGCGGGCACCCGGCGCCACCCCGTAGGTGAGGCGCATGACCAGCTGCGGAATGGCCTTGAAGCCGTTCTGGCAGCGGCCGTTCTTGTCCGGGAAGGCCACGTGCGTCCGGTGGTTGGCGCTGTCGATGTTCTTGCCGTCCCAGCAGCTCTGGAAGGTGAAGGTGCGCACCACGTCGCTGCCCTTCGGGCAGACCGGGTACTTGTCCTTCAGCTGCCGGTTCTCGAATCCGGTGCAGCTCCACGAGGCGTTGGCGTTGGCATTGCCGTTCGTGAAGGCCTTGGCGTCACCGGTGATGATGCGCATGAAGCGGGGCATGGCCGTGACCTTGCCGACGGGACTGCCCTTGAAGGTGATCGACACCTGCTTCGGCTGGAGGATGGTGCCGACGTTGCCGTCCTGGCCGCCGCCGGGAGCCTTGGCGTCCCGCTCCACCTTGCCGTCGCGCAGCCGCAGCACGGGCCAGTAGTAGCTGGACTGGTCGCCGTTGCTGCAGGTGGTGCCGGACTTGGCGAGACTGTCGTTGGTGGAGAAGGCGTCGGTGGAGTTGTTGCCCACGTAGTCGTGCATGTGGTGGGCGCCGTTGGAGACGCCGGGGGCGACGATGACGTTGTCGGGGTTGAAGTGGCCGTTCTCGTTGCGGCCGCACTGCGAGGTGAAGGACCCCTTCGAGGCGTTCCCGGCCTGGGCGGGGTTGCGCACGTTGGGCCGGACCTTGTTGATGCTGACGAAGTCGTTCTTCGACGGACCGCCCTTCTGCGCGGCGGCCTGGGCCGCGGCTCCCTGCTCGCCCTTGCTCGCGGCCGCCGCGACGCCGTCGTCCGCGGCCGGCGCCTGCTTCATCGTGCAGGCACTCAGCGACTTGAGTTCCGCCGGAGGTGCGGCGGATCGGGCTATCGCGTCGTTCATGCCCGCGATGGTCTTGTCGCGCTGCTGCTTCAGTTCGCCGAGGAGGGCGTTGCCCTTGGCCTGGCCGGCCGCGAGCCGCCGGTAGGCGTCGGCCACCTGGTCGTCCAGCTTGGCCAGGTTCGCATCGACCTCGGCCTTGGCCTGTTCGGGGACCGCAGTGAGCTTCTCTCCCACGTCGGGGCAGTCGATGGTGGCCGTCATCTGCTTGCCGTCCTGGCCCGCGGAGGCGTTCCCGGCGACGACGGCGACCCCGCCACCGCCGAGTACGAGCGCGGAGATCACACCCAGGAGCTTGTTCGACAGCCGTGGGCGTTTGTGGCCCTTTTTACTCATGCGATCACTTCACTTCGTCGGTTGGACATTGTCGGAAAGCGCGTCGAAGTCGACGAGTCCGCTGTCTTCGAGGACCGTGATGTGGTCCAGAACCGTGGCGTTGGCGGACGTTGCGAGCTCTCGGACCTTGGTGTTCTTGGTCTGCGCCCGAATTCCGGCCAGCAGCGCGAACACCTTTCCGTGAGCCTTGCGCAGCAACTGGACGAACAGTCGCTCGTACTCGTCCCCGCGCGCACGGGTCAGCTGGCCCAGCCATTCCTGCTGCTGCGCGGAGGGCTGGTTGGGCAGGTCGACGCCGAGGACCTGACCGACCTGGATGACCTGCCGGTCCAGTTCGGTGTGGCCGTCGACGAGGTGTTCCCCGGCCGTGACGATCGTGGGACGCGTCCCGCGCTGCTGGGCCTGCCGGCCGGCGGGAAGCTCCCACAGGCCGGCGAGCCGCACCTTGCGGATGAAGTCCCGGTCCGCGGCGGACAGAGGTCCGAAGGCCGTACTCACCGTTCCGCCGCCGTCGTCGTCGGCCGGAGCCACGACGGCGGCCGTGGCCTTCCCGCCGAACGAGTCCACGGGTATCAGCAGCGCAATCAGGGTGAGCGCAAGGGCGGTGATGACGAGGCCGCTTCCAATTGTGTATTTCGTGGCCAACGACAAGCTGTTGATGGATCTCCGCCGCATTGACAGCACTGTGCCTCCTCGCTCCAGGGGCCGGGAGTGGGTGGCGGGGCAGGAGGGGCCGCACATGCCGTGCGGTGCACACCCGCATTCCCGGGGTGTCACGGGACGCTAGTGCCGGGCGCGGCGCTGCTGCGGGAGGACATCACCATCCGACAAACATCCTGGCGCTTTCGCGGAAGGCTGATATCTTGCCGCGCGTCCGGCCATACAGCCGTGCGGCGTCGCCCCGGCATGCCTCCGGGCCCGGTGGCATGCCTGCGGGCAGGCTCGGGGACCGGGCGCCGGACATGCCCACGGGTGGCCGAAGGCCAGGTCAGGGCACCCCGACCGGGTACACGCCCCGGGCCCTGCTCCCGGTTCCGGTGGGATGCGGACCGGCAGCGCGGTGCATCCGCAACGAGCGCGTGCGCGCGTCGGCACGGGCCGCGACGCGCGTTTCCGTTCCGCGGCACGAAATCCACCGCCTCGTACGCGGGAGGCGCCGCCGGGCGCGCACGGCGCCCCGGCGGTCCCTCCCGCCCGTACGGACCGGGGATCAGGCGAGCGCCGCTGCCGCCGTGAGCATGCGCTCCCCGGCTGCCCGGGCGGGCCTCGGGGACCCGGGGGCGCCGTCGTGCCGCGCGGCCGGGGGCTCCGGCGCCGGCTCGGCCGCCCGGGTGTCCGTCAGGAGCGCGATGAGGGAGGTGCGGGCGCGGGCGACCCGGGAGCGGACCGTACCGATGGGGCAGCCGACGGCCGTGGCCGCCTCCGCGTACGACAGGCCCAACAACTGGGTCAGGACGAGGGCTTCCCGGCGTTCGGCCGGGATCAGGGCGAGCAGTTCCGCCAGGGCGATGCCGTCCTCGAAGCCCGGCACGTCGTACGGCTGGGTCTGCTCGGCGGCCGTCTGCCAGTCGGCGCGGTCCGAGAGTCTGGGCCGGGCGGCCGCGTGGCGGAGGCTGTCCACCACCGTGCGGCGGGCTATGGACAGCAGCCAGGTCCGCGCGGAGGAACGGCCCTCGAACCGGTGCAGGCTCGCGAGCGCCCGCAGGAAGACGTCCTGGGTGAGGTCGTCCGCCGCCTGGGTGTCGGCGCTGAGGTAGGCCACGTAGCGCCAGACGTCGCGGTGGAGGGCGCGGACGAACCGGTCGGTCTTCACGGGGTCGCCGTCGCGGGCGTCCAGCGCCAGCCGGGTCACCGCCGCATCCGCGTCGTGGGTGCGCCGGGCCGGCCGGTCGCCGGTGGTACAGGAGGGGGAGGAGGCAGCGGTCAGGGCAGGAGTCATCGCCACAAGGTCCTTACGGGCAAGGGGTGTCCGGCGCCGCGAGCGGCGGGGCCGGTGAGGAGTACGGCCTGCCGGAAGGCATGACCGATGCCCGAGGCGCGGCGGTGCGGGCGCGAGAGCGGTCGCGGGCGCGGCTCGGGGAACCAGCTGTCAGAGGACAGCGGTTCCCGTCGGCGGACCCCGTGAGGTGATGGCGTGGACGAGGAAGAGCCGGCGCGGCGCGAGGTGCCGGCGCCGACGGTGGATCCGGACGCGCGGCCGGCGCGCGGGAACGGCGGTTCGGAGCAGCAGGCGCAGCGGGGTCCAGAGGCGTGCGGCGACGGCGCGCACCACGCGGAAGGCGGCGCGCTCGCCGTGGGCGAGCCACAGCCCGCAGAGCACGGCGGCCAGCAGGTGCGCGGCCAGCATGCCCGCCGGGGACATGGCGGCCGCTTCGTGCATGCCGCCCGGCAGGGGCCCGAAGGTCATGCCGCCCATGCCCCCCATGTCGCTCATGCCGGCCACGGCGTCCGCCGCTTGGTGCCCGGCGTGAGCGGCATGACCGGCCGGTGGCTGCGACATCTGCCCGGATCCGGCCGCCGCGGCGGTCCGGGTGAAGGACTGGGAGAGGGTGAAACCGGTGTGGAGCACCGCCTGGACGGCGACGGCCGCCGCGGTGACGGCGAGCAGCCCGCGCTCACGGCCCGCGAGGGCCCACGCGGTCGCCGCCGTGCCGGGGAACGCGACGGCCAGGGCCCACCAGGGCACTGCCGTACCCGACATGAGCAGGTGTCCGGTGGCCGCGAGCAGCACACAGAGGGCTGCGAACATCGCAGCCCGTAAGGGGCGTAGACAGCGGACCGGGTTCATGGAGGGCTCATCCTTGCACCGGCCTCCCCAGCCGCACATCGGGGTGCGCACTTCCGGACAAGTTCCCGCGTCCCGGCCTTTCGTGGCCGGGCCGTCGGTCTCATGTGGTGCAGGGCACAGCGGAGCGGGGGAACCGGTCCGCCGCTCCATCCGACTGCCTACCCGCTCGATCGAAGAGTTCAACGTCCTTGGAAGGGAGACTTCGTGGCGGCGGAGGGGACGGCGACCGCATCGCCGGCGGAGCAGGGCGGCGGGGCGGGGCGGCAGTTGACCGCGCTCCTCACCTGCGCCATGGCGTTCTCGATGCTGCAACTGTTCCTCCTCGGGGCGTTGGGTCCGCGGCTGGTGAGCGAACTCGGCGTATCCGCAACGGTGTTGGGTCTGACGACCACGATCGGATTCGGGACCGCAGCCGTCCTGTCCCCGGCCGGGGGCCGGATCGTGGACCGGATCGGTCCACGGCGCTCACTGGTGGCCCTGCTGCTGGTCTCGGCGGCGGCGCTCGCCCTGATCGGCGCCGCGCCCGGTGCCGGTCTGCTGCTCGGCGCCGTCGCGCTGGGCGGCGTACCCCAGGCACTGGCCAACCCGGCCACCAACAAGGCCGTGCTGCGCAGTGTCCCGCCCGCCCGGCGGGGCGCGGTGACCGGACTCAAGCAGTCCGGGGTGCAGCTGGGCGCCTTCGCGGCCGGACTGCCGCTCGCGCTGCTCGCGGGCGGGATCGGCTGGCGGGGCGCGGTCTGGACGGGCGCCGGAGCCGCCCTGCTCGCCGGAGTGTGGGCCCTGCGCGTCCTGCCCGCCGACCCCGCCGCGCCGCCCGCGGGGCCCCGTACGGCGCTCGTGCCGCGGGGGATGGTGGCCTGGCTGGCGGTCTTCTCGCTCTTCCTCGGCGCCGGAATCGCCTCGGTCAACACCTATCTCGCCCTCTTCGGCGCGCAGCGGCTGGGCATGGGCCCGACGGCCGCGGGCGCGCTGGTCGCCGTACTGGGCGTGGCGGGGATCGTGGGCCGCGTGGGGTGGTCGAAGGCGGCCCGGCCCGGGCGGGCCGAGTGGCTCCCGGGCTGGCTGGCCTGCGGGGCGCTGGCGGCGGCGGCCCTGCTGGCGGCCGCGCTGCTGGCGAGCCCGCTGGTGTGGGCCGGGGCGATCGCCGCCGGGGTGTTCGCCGTCTCCGGCAACGCGGTGTCGATGGTGCTGGTCATGCAGCGGGCCGTCCCCGGCCGGGCCGGACAGGATTCGGCGCTGGTCGCCGCCGGCTTCTTCGGCGGATTCGCGGTGGGCCCGCCGCTGTTCGGTCTGCTCGCGCAGAGCGGACGGTACGGACCGGGCTGGCTGCTGGTCGCGGCGGAGTTCGCCGCGGCGGCAGCCGTCGCGTTCCTGTGGGCCGTACGGGACCGGCGGGACCGGCGGGACCGGCGGGAGGGTACGGGATGAGCACGACCGGGCTCGACCGGACCTTCGAAGCCGTCATGGAGCGGGTGGCGGTGACCGCCGAGGCCGTGGGTCCCCGCTTCCCGCTGTACGCCGAACCGGAGGACGGGCGGTGGACGAGCACCGGCCGCGGTTCGTGGACCGGCGGGTTCTGGGCCGGCTTGCTCTGGCTGAGGGCGCGCCACACCGGCGACGGGGCCGACCGGCGCGCGGCCGCCGCGTGCACGGCCCGCCTCGAACCGTGGGCACGGGCCGACACCGCCACCCGCGGCCTGATCCTCTGGTACGGAACCGATCCCTCCGGCGGCGACGCCGAGACGGCCGCGCTCCGGGCACGGGCCGCCCGCGCCCTGCTGGCGGCCCATGACCCCGAACTCGGGCTCGTGCCCTGGGGAGATGCGCTCGGCGGGCCCCGCCTGCTCGCCCGGGTGGACGGCGTCCCGGGCGCCGTACCGCTGCTGGCCGGGGCCGGGCCGCGAGGGGCTGCCGCGGCTGCGGCCCACCTCCACCGCCACCTCGACCTCTGCCTCGGCACGGGCCGGGCGCCCGACGAGGGGTCGCGGCTGCGGCCCGCCCTGCGCTTCGACGCGGGCGTGGGCTGGCAGCCCTGCGAGGACCCGCCGCCGGGCTGGAGCCGCGGGCGGGCCTGGCTGCTCCTGGCGGTCGCCGACGCCCTGCTGTGCCCGGAGCTCGCGGCGGCCGGCTCCGCGGCCCGGCTCGACGAGGCCGTCGAACTCCTGCTCGTGCAGGGTGAGTTCCCGGCCGCAGCGCCGGTCCCGGCGGCCGACACCGCCCGGCCGGACGGGCCGCTCGACACCTCGGCCGCCGCGATCACGGCGGTCGCCCTGCTCAAACTCGCCCGGGTGCCCGGCCCCCGGGCGGCGCGGTGCGCGGACCGGGCCGAGGCGATCCTCGGCGGCCTCGCGGAGCGTCACGTCAGCGTCCGCGGCGCCGGACGCCCGCCCGGGATGCTGCTGGACGGCTGCTACGACGCCGCGAAGGGGCTGGCGGTCCGGCACGAGCTCGTCTGGGGCGACTTCTTCCTGGCGCTCGGCCTCGCCGCCCTGCACGGGCTGGTCGACATCACCCGCGCCTAGTGCTGTGGCCGGAAAGGTTCACCGCGTCGCGGCCCCCGGCACGGCACCTCGCCGCGTTGTCGGCCCTTGCTGGTACGTCCAGTACGAGCCGCGGCCCTCCGCCTTGCGATGCACCGCACCGGACGCCGCGACCCGGCAAACCTTTCCGGCCACAGCACT
>NZ_JBSGXU010000292.1:0-6933 GCF_053610205.1 Streptomyces sp. NPDC054932
CATCCACCGAAGTGGACGGGGTATCAACTTCTGGCGTTGATTTTTGGCACGCTGTTGAGTTCTCAAGGAACGGACGCTTCCTTTGTACTCACCCTGTAGGGCTTTCCTCCGGGCTTTCGTTCTGTTCTTCGTTTCCAACTCTACCAGATCATTTCCGCGCCGTTTCCGGCGGTGGATTTGAATTCGGTGACCGTTGGGGGTCTTTGCCTTTCGGCGTTCCACTACTTTAGCGCTTATCCCTTGCGGCTCATAATCGAGCCACCGGCCGGGAATTCGGGCATGCCGAATCGACCCCCGCCAGGGGTAAGTCGTAGGTAGTGGGTTTGGCCGCTCCGGGGGTCTGCTGATAGCAGTGCCCCGTTCAAGCGGCTCGGGCTACGTTAGGCGTCCGGCAGGGGCGAGTCAAGTTGAGCGGCGGCGTGGTGCATGGGCGCGGTACGGGCTCACCGTCGGGTCGTGGGTGATCCAGAAGCGGTACGGGTGGGACGCGCCGGCTCCGCCCACTCCCGTGCGCGGCCCGCTGCTCACCAGGTCCGCCGAGGTCGGGGTGCCCGTGAGGAGGGACAAGGGGGAATCGGGGCCCGCGCAGAGGTCGGTGCCGTCCAGGGAGCGGTCCACGTCGAGGGCGGTGGCCAGGCGGGCCGGGCCTTTGGCCAGTTCTCTCGGGCTTCTGGCCGAAAGTCGACGTTTGGCGGCCAGGTCGGCACCCACCGTGACCTCGCCCGCGCGCAGCAGCACCCCGCTCGCCCGGCCAGGTGGACCGCACACCAGGTTGAGGCTGAACCACATGCCATAGATGAAGTAGACGTACGCGTGTCCGGGCGGCCCGAACATCGATGCGTTGCGGGCGGTGCGGCCGCGGTAGGCGTGCGAGCCCGGGTCGGCCTCCCCCTCGTACGCCTCGACCTCCGTGATGCGCAGTTCGAGGGGGCCGTCCGTGGTGCGGCGGACGAGGGTGCGGCCGAGGAGGTCCGGGGCCACGGTGAGGACCGGGCGGTCGAAGAAGGACCTGGGCAGGGGCGTACGGTCAGGTCGCGCGCTCATCCGGTCGAGCGTAGTGGAACGCGTCCACCTGCAACCGGGGCCTAAGGTTCCGCGTTGGTAAGGGGTAGTCGCGGCGTAGTCGCCAGATCCTTAAAGGGGAGTTAGAGCATGGGCTTCAAGAAGCTGTTCGCGAGCCTGGGTGCCGGTGGTGCTTCGGTGGACACCATCATCACCGAGCCGAACGTCGTGCCGGGCGGGATCGTCCAGGGCGAGGTCCGCATCCAGGGTGGATCCGTGGAGCAGCAGATCGAGGGTCTGTCCGTCGGGCTGCAGGCACGGGTCGAGGTCGAGGGCGGTGACCAGGAGTACAAGCAGGACGTCGTCTTCACCAAGCAGCGTCTGGGCGGTGCGTTCAAGGTGCAGCCCGGCGCCCTGCACGTGGTGCCGTTCGGGCTGGAGATCCCCTGGGAGACGCCGATCACCCACTTCGGGGGTCAGCACCTGCACGGAATGAACATCGGGGTCAGCACCGAGCTGGAGATCGCGCGCGCGGTGGACGCGGGCGACCTCGACGCGATCAACGTGCACCCGGTGCCGGCGCAGCAGGCGATCCTCGATGCCTTCCGGCAGCTCGGCTTCACCTTCCGCAGTGCGGACATGGAGCGCGGGCACATCCGCGGGACGCGGCAGTCGCTGCCCTTCTACCAGGAGATCGAGTTCCTGCCGCCGTCGCAGTACCGCGGGCTGCACCAGGTCGAGCTCACCTTCATCTCGGACGGCCGGGACATGGACGTCGTGCTGGAGATGGACAAGAAGCCCGGTCTGTTCACCGAGGGCAGCGACACCTACCGCTGCTTCCAGGTGGGTCTGCAGTCGTACCAGGACACGGACTGGGCGGCGTACCTGAACCAGTGGATCGCGTCGGTCGGCTCGCAGCGCAACTGGTTCTAGCCGGCCGGGGAGCGTGAGCAGGCGGCTCCCGGCGGCTGATCGTTCTCCGAGCGTTTGCCCGGTCCTGGTCTAAAGGAGGCCAGGACCGGGCATTTTTATTGCGTTGTCCCGCGTGGCGCGCGCGGCCAGAGTGGTTGCGGGCCCTGCCGCCAGGGTGGTCGCGGGCCTGCACACGGGAGGTGGGCGAGATGCGGGACACGCTGGTGCTGAATGCGAGCTTCGAGCCGCTGTCGACGGTAACGCTGAACCGGGCTGTAGTCCTGGTGCTCCAGGACAAGGCCGTCGTCGAACAGTCGCACCCCGAGCTGCGTGTGCGCGCGGCCACCATGGATCTTCCGATGCCCCGGGTGATCAGGCTCTGCAGGTACGTACGGGTGCCCTTCCGAAGACATGCTCCCTGGTCGCGGAGGGGGGTGCTGGTCCGGGACCAGCACCGTTGCGCGTACTGCGGGAAGCGCGCGACGACCGTGGACCACGTACTGCCGCGGGCCCAGGGGGGTGGGGACACCTGGCTGAACACGGTGGCCTCCTGCGCCGAGGACAACCACCGCAAGGCGGCCCGGACTCCGGAGGAGGCGGGGATGCCGCTCCTCCGGAAGCCCTTCGTGCCGTCGCCGGCGGACGCGATGCTGCTGGCTCTGGGGGTGGCCGGACGGGAGGCGCTCCCGGAGTGGCTGGAGCGCTCCGCCTAGACGGATCTCCCCTGTTCGGTGGAGGCTGCCGCGCTGGGCGGCGTAGTTCTTCTACGTCGCTCAGCCGATGAGCAGCTGGACGATGGCGAGGATGCCGACCGTCACGATGACCGCGCGCAGGACGGTCGGCGAGAGGCGTCGGCCCACCTTGGCGCCGATCTGGCCGCCGATGGTGGAGCCGACGGCGATGAGGACGACGGCCGTCCAGTCGAACTCTGCGACGAAGAGGAAGAGGACGGCCGCGATGCCGTTCACCAGGGCGGCGATGACGTTCTTGACGGCGTTGATGCGTTGCAGGTCCTCGCGGAGCAGCAGGCCCATCAGGCCGAGGTAGAGCACGCCCTGGGCGGCCCCGAAGTAGCCGCCGTACGCGCTGGAGAGCAGCATGCCGCCGAGCAGGGCCGGTCCGCCGTCGGGGTGGCCGGTGTCGCCTCCGGCGGCTTCCTGGCGACGGCGCAGGGCGGCGGCGAGCCGGGGCTGGAGGACGACGAGGACGAGGGCCAGTCCGATCAGGACGGGCACGATCGTGTCGAAGGACTCGGACGGCAGGGTGAGGAGCAGGACCGCGCCCGCGAGTCCGCCGACGAGCGATACGGAGCCGAGTCGCAGGATGCGGGCGCGCTGGCCCTGGAGTTCCTTGCGGTAGCCGATGGCTCCGCTGATCGAACCGGGCACCAGGCCGAGGGTGTTGGACACGTTGGCGGTGACCGGGGGCAGTCCGGTGGCGAGCAGCACCGGGAAGGTGATCAGGGTGCCGGAGCCGACGATGGTGTTGATCGTGCCCGCGCCGATGCCGGCGGCGAAGACAGCGAGTGATTCCCAGATGGACATGGACGGTGCCATCCCCTTTGCATGAGTGAGTCGCCTCCCCGCCATGAAGGTCGGGGGGCCTCACTGATCATGCAGGAGGGGGTGGCGGGTCAGTCGATGGGGGGCTGTTCGCGGCGGTCCGCGCCGTCCTTGTCCCGCGCGGCCGGGATGCCGCCGCCCTCCTTGCCGGTGTTCCCCGGGTTGAAGCCCGAACCGCCGCCCATGGGGCCGAAGTTGCCCATGGCACCGGAGAGGCCCTTGAGGGCGTCGCCGATCTCGCTCGGGACGATCCAGAGCTTGTTGGCGTCGCCCTCGGCGATCTTCGGGAGCATCTGGAGGTACTGGTAGGCGAGGAGCTTCTGGTCGGCGTCGCCGGCGTGGATGGACTCGAAGACCGTCCGGATGGCCTGGGCCTCGCCCTCGGCGCGCAGTGCGGCGGCCTTGGCGTCACCCTCGGCGCGCAGGATGGAGGACTGCTTCTCACCCTCGGCGCGCAGGATCTCGGACTGGCGGACACCTTCGGCCTGGAGGATCGCGGCGCGCTTGTCACGGTCGGCGCGCATCTGCTTCTCCATCGAGTCCTGGATGGAGGTCGGCGGCTCGATGGCCTTGAGCTCGACGCGGTTGACGCGGATGCCCCACTTGCCGGTGGCCTCGTCGAGGACGCCGCGCAGGGCCGCGTTGATCTCCTCGCGGGAGGTCAGGGTCCGCTCCAGGTCCATGCCACCGATGATGTTGCGGAGCGTGGTGACGGTGAGCTGCTCGATGGCCTGGATGTAGCTGGCCACTTCGTAGGTCGCGGCCCGCGCGTCGGTCACCTGGTAGTAGATGACGGTGTCGATGTTGACGACCAGGTTGTCCTGGGTGATGACGGGCTGCGGCGGGAACGGGACGACCTGCTCGCGGAGGTCGATCCGGTTGCGGATCGAGTCGATGAACGGGACGACGATGTTGAGGCCCGCGTTGAGGGTGCGGGTGTAGCGGCCGAACCGCTCGACGATGGCGGCGCTGGCCTGCGGGATCACCTGGATCGTCTTGACCAGTGCGATGAAGACCAGAACCACCAGAATGATCAGGACGATGATGATCGGTTGCATGCGGTTCCCCGTGCCCTTCCGGCTGTCTGTGCTGCCCCGTTGATCGGAGTCTCGCAGACCTTCGGGTCGCGAGCAGGCTGCTTCTCACATCACGACGGCGGTCGCTCCGTCGATCTCCACGACGTCGACGGACTGGCCGGGTTCGAAGCTGGTGTCCGCATCGAGGGTGCGCGCGGACCAGATCTCGCCGGCGAGCTTGATGCGGCCGCCGCCGCCGTCGACGCGTTCCAGTACGACGGCGGTTCTGCCCCTCAACGCGTCGATTCCGCTGCGGTGTTGGGGGCGCTGGTCGCGGTGTCGGTTGGCGATCGGCCGTACGACGGCGATGAGCGCGACCGAGACGATGACGAAGACCAGGACCTGGGCCACCACTCCCCCGCCGAGGGCGGCCGTGACCGCGGCGGCGACCGCGCCGACGGCGAACATGCCGAACTCCGGCAGGGCGGTCAGGACGAGGGGGATGCCCAGTCCGACCGCGCCGATGAGCCACCACAGCCACGCGTCGATGTCCACATGGTCATGGTAGGTCGGGTGGGCGCGGTCGGGACAGGGTGCGGGACCCCGTAAGACGGCCTAGCCGAGGGGAAGTCCCTGGGCGGTCCAGCGGTCGCTCCCGTTGCGCTCGACGACCAGCGGGAGGCCGAAGCAGAGGGAGAGGTTACGGGACGTCAGTTCGAGGTCGATCGGACCGGCGGTGACGACCTTGCCCTGGCGGATCATCAGAACGTGGGTGAAGCCGGGGGCGATCTCCTCGACGTGGTGCGTGACCATGACCATCGAGGGGGCGAGCGGGTCGCGGGCCAGGCGGCCGAGGCGGCGTACGAGGTCCTCGCGGCCGCCGAGGTCGAGACCGGCGGCGGGCTCGTCGAGGAGGAGGAGCTCGGGGTCGGTCATCAGCGCGCGGGCGATCAGGGTGCGCTTGCGCTCGCCCTCGGAGAGGGTGCCGAACCTGCGGTCGAGGTATTCGGTCATGCCGAGGCGGTCGAGGAAGGCGCGGGCGCGCTGCTCGTCGATGTCCTCGTACTCCTCCTGCCAGGTCGCCGTCATGCCGTAGGCGGCGGTGAGGACGGTCTGCAGGACGGTCTGCCGCTTGGGCAGCTTGTCGGCCATCGCGATGCCGGCGACACCGATGCGGGGGCGCAGCTCGAAGACGTCCACCTTGCCGAGGGTGCTGCCGAGGATGGTGGCGCTGCCCCTGGTGGGGAAGAGGTAGCTGGAGGCGAGGTTCAGCAGTGTGGTCTTGCCGGCGCCGTTGGGGCCGAGGATCACCCAGCGCTCCCCCTCCTTCACCGACCAGGAGACCTGGTCCACCAGAGCCCGGCCCTCGCGGACCACGGATACGTCCACCAGCTCCAGAACATCGCTCATGAGCGTGTTGTCACCCCTTGCAGTCACGGTTCTCTGTGCGCCGCTAGACGCAGCCCCAGGGGAAAACCTACGCCACTCGGAGCGGGCTCCGGGGCCGGGGCCCGGTGCCGGGGCCGATCCGTAAAGTGGGGGGATGCTTTTCGAACCACGTTCAGGGCGCTTGGCCGCCTGGGGGAACGCACTGCTGGCCGGTCTGGTCTCGCCCGACGAGGCCGTGTTGTCGATCGTGGGCGAGGACGCCGTGCACCGGGTGGAGGGGCTGCCGGGTGAGGCGGGCCCGGTGGGGCTCACTCTGGCGCTCGGGCGGCTGCGGGCGCTGGGGGTGACCGGGCTGCGGGTGGCCCTGCCGGCGCCGGGGCATCCGCTGGGGCTGAGCGGGCCGCCGGAGTTCAATGCGCGCGCGCTGGAGGCCGAGGAGGCGGTCGTCGCGGTGGGGTCGGCGCTGGGTCTGGTGCCGGAGGTGTCCGAGGCCGGGCCGGCCGGGGACGTGCACGTGTCGGTGACCTGGCACGTGCTGCCGGTACGGGAGGCTCCGCCGGCGGACGTGCCCTCGCTGGGCGAGGCGGAGCGGGAGCTCGCGGAGGCGCTGCGCGAGGCGACGGAGGTACTGACCCGGCTGGACGTGGCGGGGTCCGGGCCGGTGGCGGAGGCCGCGCTGTCGGCGTACCGGGCGCGGGCGGAGGCCGGGCGGGACGCGCTGGCGCCGGGGTACCCGGCGCGGGCGGTGCGGGTGCTGGCGCTGGCGCAGCGGGTGGACCTGATGGTGTCGCTCGCGTACGAGAACGGGCACGGGGGTGCGGTGGCCGCCTCGGAGATGGCGGCTCGGGCGGAGGCGCTGCGGCCGGTGGAGCGGGTGGCCCGGCGGGCGCTCGTGGCGGCGTACAACGCGCCGGTCGAGGATCGCGAGCGGGGGCGCTAGCCGCGCGTCGGCGGTGTGGGGCCGGGGCCGGGCGTGGGCACGGGGGTGGCGGCGCGCGGGCGGCCCCGGGCTGCGCCCGGGCGTGGGGGGGGGGGGCCCGCGGGCCGCGGGG
>NZ_JBSGXU010000293.1:0-6893 GCF_053610205.1 Streptomyces sp. NPDC054932
CGCGAGGAACGAGCGCCCTTGAGGGGCCGGCCCGACACGGAGAGACGATGGGACTGACGGGAAACCCCCATACGCCTCCCTGATGCCGCCCGGCACGGACACCGTTCCCATGCCGCCGCCCCGGTTCGCGACACGCGTGCCACTGGCTGCCGCAGGCCCTCGCCGGGCCTATCGGGCAAGCCAGCCGATCATCGCCGCCCAGCTCGTCGGCGCGAGCGCCAGGATCGGCCCGTCCTGGACTTTCGAGTCCCGGACGTGGATGGTGTGAGCACTGGTGGCCACCTCGACGCAGTCGCCGCCCTCGCTGGCGCTGTACGAGGACTTGTGCCAGGCCACGGCGACCTCCAGGCAGGCGCCGCCTTCGTCACCGCTGTAGCTGGACTTGAACCACTTCAGTGCAGTCGTGGCACTCATGTCTCTCCTAGCAGGCGGTCCAACAGGCCCCGCGTCTGCTCGGTGTTGAGGGCCTGAGTCCGCAGCATTGCATACTTGCGCGCCAGGATGCTGACCTCATTGGGGTCCGAGATGAGCTGGCTGCCGCGCTGGGTTTCGGTGTAGCCAAGGTGCTGGTGATCCGGGGTTTCCAGCAGGATGAACGGGCCGTTGAGGCCCGCGTGGGAGGCGCGTCCCAGCGGCATCACCTGGAGGCTCACGTCCGGCAGACCGCTGCTTGTACGGAGGTGGCGCAGCTGCTCCGCGTACACCTCATCCCCGCCGAGCCGGTCGCGGAGTGCGGCCTCCCAGACCACGAAGCTCAGGGTCGGCGGAGTACTGCGGCGCAGGATCCCCTGACGCGCGATCCGGCGGGCGGTCAGTGCCTCGACCTCCGCCTCGGGGTGGGCCGGGACGCGGCACTTGAAGACGGCCCGGGCGTAGTTCTCCGTCTGGAGCAGGCCCGGAACGACCTGGTTGTCGAACCAGGAGAGCGCAATCGCACTGTCCTCAAGGTCCATGTACTCCTCGGCCCATGGCGGCGTCGCGTCCGCCTCCGGCATCCCGTTTGCCGCAACGGTCAGCAGCCCCGGCAGCCCCAGGTGCAGGTCCATCAGCTCCGCGACATTCGGCATCAGCGCCCGCCGCCCCTGCTCGATCGAGGCGATGCTCTCCGCATCCAACCGCACCAGCTCCCCGAGCTGCTTCTGAGTCAGGTTCTTGGCGATCCGCGCGGCGGCCACCTGCGTACCGACCATCTTCATGGTCGTCGCGTTCGGCCGTACTCGTTTCCTCGGTGGCATGACAGCGAACTCCCCACCCACACAAGCCGGATACCCCGTGCGGACCCGTACTCGTCAAGGAGTACGGGTCGGCGCTCAGCCACACGCTAGTCACGCAACGCGACGATCGTCCCGTGAATCCAACTATTCAGGCGGCACTCGTGCGCGAGCGTCTCTACCTGCGCTCACCCCGAACCGTCGCAGCTGCGCGCCAGTTCACACGTGACACCCTGCGGGCGTGGGGGGCGACCGAACGCCTCGACGACATGTCGCTCTGCGTGAGCGAGCTGGCGACCAACGCGCTGCGGTACGGGGTCCCGTCCGGCCGCGGTTACCTGCTGCGGCTGTTCGGCTTCGAGGACGCGACCCTCCGCATCGAGGTGCACGACAGCGGGCCCGGGTTCTCCCGGATCACCGGGCGGCCGCACGGTCAGGGCCTCACCCTCGTGGCCGCGCTCGCCGACGACTGGGGGGCGCTGCCCCGGACCCCGGGGAAGGCCGTCTGGTGCGAGTTCCGCTGAGCGGCGAGCCGGGCCGCCACCCAGCCCGCCGTGAGGCAGAGCGGGGTGTACAGCGCCAGGTTGAGGGCGTGGAAGGGGCTGTCCGGCGGGCCGGGGAGGAGGCCGGCCGCCCGGCCGAGCCCCGCGAGGCCCCGTACGGCCAGCCCGGCCACGGCCGCCCCCGCGTGCTTGTTCCTCATGTGGGCCCCTCCGGCGATGGATGAACGTCACCGGGAAGGAGGGGGCGCACAGGGAGAACATCCCCTGTGCGCCGGGTCACATCAGGCGGGCTGCTCCGTGACCGTCGACGTGATCACCGCGAAGGGGGCGCCCTGCGGGTCGGCCAGGACGGCCATGCGGCCCGCCACCATGTCGAAGGCGGGGGCGAGGGCGGTGGCCCCGGCCCGTACGGCGGCGGCCTGGATCTCGTCGACGTCGTCGACGTGGAAGTACGGCAGCCAGTTGGAGGGAGTGCCCGGGGGCGTCTTGTCCAGGTTCATCATCCCGCCCACCACGCGCCCGGAGGCCTTGAACTCCGTGTACCCCTCGGCGCCCTCCATCTGCGAGGCGGCCGTCGTGATCGGCAGGATCGCGGAGTAGAACGCGGCGGCGGCCGGGACGTCGCTGGTGCTGAGCTCGTTCCAGATGAGGGCGCCGTGCTCGTTGACGATGCCGGCTCCGTCGAAGGAGTTCGGCTGCCAGAGGCCGAAGACGGCACCGGTCGGGTCGGCGACGATGGCCATCCGGCCGAGGTCCATGACGTCCATCGGGCCCATCATGACCGTGCCGTGCGCGTCGGTGACGGCCTTGATGGTGGGGTCGATGGCGTCGGTGGACAGGTACGTGGTCCACACGGTCGGCGGCAGTGGGTCCGGGATGCTGCCGTCCGGGTTCATCGCCTTCATGATGCCGGCGACCGGCTGGCCCTTGAGGGTGCAGACGGAGTAGCCGCCCTGCTCGCCCGGGCCGATCTCGCCCTGCCAGCCGAACAGGTCGCAGTAGAAGTCGAGGGCGGCCTGCTGGTCGGGGACCGTCAGGTCGATCCAGCAGGGAGTGCCGGGCTTGTAGGGGCCGTTCATGTCGGGCACGGGTGCCTCCGGGGGCGGATGGGGGAAGGACGGGCCGTCCCCTACCCGGCCCGTACGGCCCGAATCGGGCCGTACGGGTGAACGCGGGCTGTGCCTCAGGCGGTGGTGCGGCGCCGGCGACCGGTGCCCGCGACCAGGGCGGCGCCCAGGGCGAGGGCCACTCCCGCACCGCCGAGGGCCCAGCTCAGGACCTCGACCTTGATCTGGAAGGGCTGCATCCGGACCCAGTCGGGACGGGCCAGAGCCAGGCCGACGTTGAAAAGTGGTGGCCGAAGAGATCACGAAATGCGTACGGCCCCGGCAGCAGCTGCCGGGGCCGTACGCATTCCGTGCGGGTTGTACGGGTTGGGCGGATCGGGCGACGTCAGAGCTTCTCGGGGGTGCGGATGCCGAGGAGGGCCATGCCCTTGCTCAGGGTGCGGGCGGTCAGCTCGCACAGGAACAGCCGGTTCTCGCCGACGACGAGCTCCGGCTCCGGCTTCACGACCGGGCACTGGTCGTAGAACGTCGTGAACAGCGACGACAGCTGGTAGAGGTACGCCGCCACCTTGTGCGGGGCGTGGTCCGCGGCCGCCTCGGCGATCAGCTCGCCGAAGTGGTCCAGGTGCAGGCCCAGCGCGCGCTCGGCCGGGGCCAGCTCCAGCTCCGGGTGCGCGACCGGCTTCCGGTCGCCCGCCCGGCGCAGGATCGACTTGATCCGGGCGTACGCGTACTGGAGGTACACCGAGGTGTCGCCGTTCAGCGAGACCATCTGGTCCAGGTCGAACTTGTAGTCGCGCGAGGCCGAGGTCGACAGGTCGGCGTACTTCACCGCGCCGATGCCGACGTACTGGCCGTTCTCGACGATCTCCGCCTCGGTCAGGCCGACCTTCTCCGCCTTCTCGCGCACGACGGCCGTCGCCCGGTCCACGGCCTCGTCCAGCAGGTCCACCAGCCGGACCGTCTCGCCCTCACGGGTCTTGAACGGCTTGCCGTCCTTGCCCAGGACCGTGCCGAAGGCCAGCTGCACGGCCTTGACCTCGTCGTTCAGCCAGCCCGCCCGGCGCGCCGTCTCGAAGACCATCTTGAAGTGCAGGGACTGCCGCGCGTCCACCACGTAGATCAGCTCGGTCGCACCCAGGTCGGCGACACGGTTGCGGATCGCCGAGAGGTCGGTGGCCGCGTAGCCGAAGCCACCGTCCGACTTCTGCACGATCAGGGGGGTCGGGTTGCCGTCCGGGCCCTTGACGTCGTCGAAGAAGACGCACAGCGCGCCGTTGGAGCGGACGGCGACGCCCGAGTCCTCCAGCAGCTTGCAGGTCTCGACCAGCATGTCGTTGTAGCCGGACTCGCCGACCACGTCGGGGTCCTGGATGTCCATGTCCAGCTTGTTGAAGACGGAGTAGAAGTAGATCTTCGACTCGTCCACGAACCGCTGCCACAGGGCGAGGGTCTCGGGCTCGCCCGCCTGGAGGTCCACCACCCGGGCCCGGGCCCGCGTCTTGAACTCCTCGTCGGAGTCGAAGAGCGCGCGCGAGGCCTTGTACAGCCGGTTCAGGTTGGACATGGCCTCCTCGCCGGAGACCTCCTCGTCCGACTTGTGGTCCAGCTCGTGCGGGTGCTCCAGGAGGTACTGGATGAGCATGCCGAACTGGGTGCCCCAGTCGCCGATGTGGTGGCGGCGGACCACCTTCTCGCCCGTGAACTCCAGGATCTCGACCATCGCGGCGCCGATCACGGCGGACCGCAGGTGGCCGACGTGCATCTCCTTGGCGACGTTCGGCTGGGCGTAGTCGATCACCGTCGTGCCCGGGTTCGCCGCGAGCGGGACGCCGAGGCGGTCGTCGCCGGCCCGTGCCGCAAGGGTCTCGATGATCGCCCGGTCGGTGATGGTGATGTTGAGGAAGCCGGGGCCGGAGACCTCGATCTCCTGGATCAGGTCACCGGTCGCGATGGCCTCGACCACGGTCGTCGCCAGCTCGCGCGGGTTGGCCTTCGCCTTCTTCGCGAGCGCCAGGATGCCGTTGGCCTGGAAGTCGGCCCGGTCGCTTCGTCGCAGCAGCGGGTCGGCGGCACCGGCCTCCGGCAGGGCGGAGACGAGGGCGTCCGCGACGCGCTGATTGACGGAAGAAGCGAGGGAAGGGACCGAGGCCATGAGCTGCCGTTCCTGTGAGGTTGTGCCGGTGGGTGCACTTGGTTGTTCCGACAAGTGCCGAGTATCCCACGCGAGGGCTGTCCGTTTCCCGGGATAACCGCCGCACCGAGCAACCTCGGAGCGACCTCTTCCGTCTGGGAGAATGGCTGAAGCCAGCATTCGAGATAGAAGGACGTGTCGTGGCTCAGAGCAGCACCGAGACCGACTGGGTCTCCCGTTTCGCGGACGAGGTCATCGCCGAGGCGGAGCGCCGAGCACCCGGCAAACCTGTCGTCGTCGCGTCCGGACTCTCCCCCTCCGGCCCCATCCACCTGGGCAACCTCCGCGAGGTCATGACCCCGCACCTGGTCGCGGACGAGATCCGCCGCCGGGGCATCGAGGTCCGCCACCTCATCTCCTGGGACGACTACGACCGGTACCGCAAGGTGCCCGCCGGCGTGCCCGGCATCGACGAGTCGTGGGCCCAGCACATCGGCAAGCCGCTGACCGCCGTGCCCGCCCCGGCCGGGTCCGCGTACCCGAACTGGGCCGAGCACTTCAAGGCCGTCTTCGTCGGGGCACTGGCCGAGATGGGCGTCGAGTACGACCCGATCAGCCAGACCGAGCAGTACACGAACGGCGTCTACCGCGAGCAGGTGCTGTTCGCGATGAAGCACCGCGGCGACATCGACGCGGTCCTCGACCAGTACCGCACCAAGCAGAAGCCGGGCGGCAAGAAGCCCCAGCAGAAGCAGGTCGACGAGGCCGAGCTGGAGGCCGCCGAGGGCTCCGGCGCCGCCGCCGAGGACGACGGCAGCACCGGCGAGGGCGGCTACTTCCCGTACAAGCCGTACTGCGGCCAGTGCGGCAAGGACTTCACCAAGGTCACCTCGTACGACGACGAGACCACCGAGATGACCTACGTCTGCACCGAGGACGAGTTCACCGAGACGGTCAAGCTCAGCGAGTTCAACCGCGGCAAGCTGGTCTGGAAGGTCGACTGGCCGATGCGCTGGGCCTACGAGGGCGTGATCTTCGAGCCCTCCGGCGTCGACCACTCCTCGCCCGGCTCGTCCTTCCAGGTCGGCGGCCAGATCGTGCACATCTTCGGCGGCGAGCAGCCGATCGGACCGATGTACGCGTTCGTCGGCATCAGCGGCATGGCGAAGATGTCCTCCAGCAAGGGCGGGGTCCCGACCCCGGCCGACGCGCTGAAGATCATGGAGCCGCAGCTGCTGCGCTGGCTCTACGCCCGCCGCCGCCCCAACCAGTCCTTCAAGATCGCCTTCGACCAGGAGATCCAGCGGCTCTACGACGAGTGGGACAAGCTGGAGGCCAAGGTCGCCGACGGCTCCGTGCTGCCCGCCGACGCCGCCGCGCACACCCGCGCCGTGCGCACCGCCGCCGCCGAGCTGCCGCGCACCCCGCGCCCGCTCCCGTACCGGACCCTCGCCTCCGTCGCCGACATCACCGCCGGCCACGACGAGCAGACCCTGCGCATCCTGACCGACCTCGACCCGACGCAGCCGCTCACCTCCCTCGACGAGGTACGGCCGCGCCTGGACCGCGCCGAGAACTGGATCACCACCCAGGTCCCGGCCGACCAGCGGACCCTCGTACGCGAGGACGCCGACACCGAGCTGCTGTCGTCCCTGGACGACGAGGGCCGCGAGTCGCTGCGGCTGCTCCTGGAGGGCCTGGACTCGCACTGGTCGCTCGACGGGCTGACCACGCTCGTCTACGGCGTCCCCAAGGTCATGGCCGGACTGGAGCCCGACGCCAAGCCGACGCCGGAGCTCAAGGTCGCGCAGCGGACCTTCTTCGCCCTGCTGTACCGGCTCCTCGTGACCCGCGAGACCGGTCCGCGACTGCCCACGCTGCTGCTGGCGGTCGGCGCGGACCGCGTGCGCAAGCTGCTCGCCGTCTGAGCCCGTTCAGGCTCGCAGCCATGCGGAAGGGCCCGCACCCCTCGGGGTGC
>NZ_JBSGXU010000294.1:0-6730 GCF_053610205.1 Streptomyces sp. NPDC054932
GGACACCGTCATGTCATTCGGTTTCGTTGCCTTCCACTACCCGGCCCCCGAGCACGTCGATGAGTTCGTCGCCGAGTGCCACCGGGTCGCCGAGGTGCTGCGGCAACAGCCGGGCTTCCTGTCCGTCGGGGTCTGGGTCACCCCGGACGGCGTCGCCGTCGTCACCACCGGCGCGTTCGAGTCCGAGGATGCCTTCCGGGCGACGGCGGGCATGGCCCGCGAGATGGGTGCGACGCCCGACGGCCTGAGCGACCTGGAGGTCAGGCCCCGCGAGGTTCACTTCCTTGAGTCGCGGTAGGAACGCCGCGAACGTGCGTGTGACGGAGGTCGGACGGCCCGGGCGCAGGGGCACCTGAATCGGCGGATCGCACCGCGCAGGGCGTCAGGGCGAGGACGACTCCTGCAGGTAGGCGGCGATCAGGGCGAGGTCGTTCGCGATGGACAGGACCTCGGTGGGGTCGGCGGTCGGGGTGGAGGCGCCGTTGACGCCCGCGTAGAAGGTGTCGAAGCGACCGCCGCCCTTGTCCAGGTAGCCCGCGATCGTGATGGCGCCGACGGCCAGCCGGTCGTTGAGGGCGTCGCCGCCGACGGCCGCGCCGGTCTTCGCGAAGACCTTGCCCCGCGCCGGACAGCTGCGGCAGTTCTCGGCCAGCAGGCCGTCGACACCCAGGATGGGCAGGGCCTCCCGGAACAGCCGTGCGTCCGGGGTGCGCTGCCAGTACGCCAGCATCTGCACCAGCACCTGGGGCGTGGCCCGGTCGGCCGGGTTGCCGCCGCGGCCGTCCATGAGCTGTGCCTGTTTGCGGTCGACGCCCGCACGGTCCAGGAAGTCGGCGAGCACCGGGAAGCCGGCCGGGCACTGGTTGCTGTCCGCCGTGACGGCCAGCAGGCAGATGCCGAGGTTGGCGCCCAGGTTGTGGCTGACCTTGAGGATCAGCTTGGCGTACTGGGCGTAGGGCGGCGAGGTGTACGCGGCCACCCGCGGCCGCCCGTCGTAGTCGCGCGGCAGCCGTGCGACCGGGTTGGGGCCCGACGGGTCGGCGGTGACGTGCACACCGGCGCGTTCGAGCGCCTCGATCAGCGCGACGCGTCCGAAGGCGGCCGGGTCGTCGACCGGGGAGGTGCGCAGCAGCGGTTCGGCGTCCGCCGCGATCGTTCCGGTCAGCCGGATCCGGGTGCCGCCGTCGGTGGCGGTCACCGTGACCGCGGTCGGTTTCCCGGCCGCCACCGTCTTCACGGCCGAGGTGACCTGGTACGGAGCCACCTTCGGCCGCCAGTCCAGCCGGGCGGCCGCGCCGGGTTCGTCCCCGGGGCTGGTCAGGAGGTCGATCAGGTTGTCGTTGATGATCAGGGGCGTCGGGGTGGGGACGAGCTCCGGGTCGGGGAGGAAGAGCCGGCTGTCGACGATCACGTCGCCTTCGACGCGGGTGATGCCGGAGTCGCGCACCTGCCGGGCGAGCAGGTCGATCCCGGCGAGCGGATTCTCCGGGGTGAGGGTCGCGCCGGGGAAGTCGTTGGCGTAGGTGTGGTCGAGGTCGGTGTACGCGACCGTGCCGTCGGGGCGCGTCCGGCCGCCCATGGTGAGGTCGCCCTGGGCGACGAGATCGAGGTCGCCGGTCAGCGTGGCGCCGTCGCGGTCGCCGACCGCGTAGACGGGGGTCACGAACCGGTGGTCGGCGCCGAGGATGTCCCAAGGGCCCGAGACGCTGAGGAGTTTGGCGGTGGATCCGGGAATGAAGAACTGCGCGGGGAACAGGCTGTGCACCACACGCCCGTCCGGATCCGTCTGCAACAGGCCCCACTGGGCGTTGCGGTAGTCCGGCTTCCGCATGATGTCCGTGATGCGGGGGTCGAGACCGCCGAGGCCCGTGTCGCGCGACGGGGACGGGGACAGGGACCTGGACGGGGAAGGGGAAGGCGTCGGGTCCGCGCCGGTCGCCGTGCCCGAGGCGAGGGCCACGAACAGCAGGGCGGCGCAGGCGGCGGCCGTACCGCGCCGCAGGGGTGCGGGGTGGATCGGTCTGCTCACAGCGCGCTCCGTTCGTCGCGGCTGTCCCATTGCTCCCGAGGCCAAGCAACAGGGTGGCACGGCCGGGCCGCCGGGGCGCGCCGGGCGGATCGTTCACTCCTCGGTCGGCAGCCAGCAGCCGTGCAGGCCGAGCGGGACACGGACGGGGATGCGGGCGCGGGCCACCGGGCCGGAGGCCGGGTCCTCGGCGGGGATGACCAGGAACCAGCTCGACCCGTCCGTACGGTCGGTGGCGAAGGTCAGCCAGTAGCCGTGTTCCTCGGAGCCGGAGCCGAAGCCGGAACCGGAACCGGAGGAGCCCGGATCGGGATCCGCAGCCCGGCCGGGGTCGGGGGCGAAGACCGGCTCGCCGACGGACAGGTTCCCGGCCGACCAGACGCGCGAGGTGCCGGTCTCGGCGTCGTACCAGCGCACGGCGTCGTACTCGCCGGGCAGCAGGTCCGTCCGCCCGGTGTCGGTGGCCAGTGCGGCGTACCGGTGGTGCCGGCCGATGCGCCGGTCGTCGACCCGCGGGAACTCCACCCGGGAGTCGTCCAGCAGGGAGCGGGTCATCCGGCCGACGGCGGGGTCGATGCGCGCCCGTACCAGGCCGCCGCTGATCGGTTCGGTGTCCTCCTCCGGGCCGCCGACGGTCAGCCTGCTCCACTGCACGTAGTCGAGGACCACCGGGGCGTCCTCGCCCGGGCCGTCGTCGTACGCATTCACGGTGTGCCACACCCAGAAGGCATCGTCGTCCGCCCAGCGCGGCGGCGCGCCGTCGCGCGGGATCAGCGCCACGCGCGTGCCGCGCTCGGGGCGCCAGGCCAGGAAGGAGCCGCCCGTCATGGCCGCGTCCAGGTCGAAGAAGGCCGGGGCGAGGACGAGGACGGCGTAGCGGCGGGTCAGGGCCATGTCGTGGATCATCATCGGCTCGTCCACCCCGTCGACGGGCGTGGGTCCGCGGCCGACCGTGCCGTCGCGGTCGATGACGGACCAGGTCAGGTAGGGCGGCTCCAGGCCGTAGCAGAAGACGACCATCTCGCCGGTGACCGGATCGACCTTGGGGTGGGCGGTGATGCCCGCGGGCAGGCCGCCGCCGAAGTCCTCGCGGCCGAGCGTCGCCAGCCCGTCGCCGATGCGGAACGGGCAGGCCGACTCGGCGAGGGCCAGCAGGCGGCCGGCATGGCGGACCACATTGATGTCGGGGAGGTCCTTGAAGGTGTCCGCGAGCTCCAGTCCCACCTGCCCGGCGTCCGGCATGATCATCGATTCGAGGCCGCCCCACAGGGCTCGGCCGGCCCGTTCCTCGGCCAGCAGCGCGGGCGTGCGGACGAAGCGGTTGCGGTAGCCGGCCCGGCCGCCCGAGATACGGACGCCGTGCAGCATGCCGTCGCCGTCGATGGGGTACAGGTACGAGCCGATCGGCGTGAAGCGCGGATTGGGTCCGTTGCGCAGGTACAGGCCGTCCAGGGTGTCCGGCAGCTCGCCCGTCACCTCCAGGTCCGCGATGTCGACCTCCTCGGAGACGGGCGCGAAGGCCCCCAGCAGGTGCGGGACGCGGGTGGGGTCGAAGCGGGGTGACACGTGCGTGTTCACAGGGCCTCCCGGGGTGCGCCCGGCAGGGTACCGACAGGTCGGGCGGTCCTCGGCGGGCGCGCTTGTACGGCACCTTCCAGTGAAACGCGCGTCGGGTGGGGCTGCCAGGCGGCCCGGAATGCGGCGGGGCGCGGACGCTCGGAGGATGGGGAGCGAGCCGGTCACCGTCCCCGGCAGGCCGGGGGCATCCGCTCCGTACCGCTGTGGAGGCCCGATGGCTGCGGACCGTACCGAGGGCAGGGACCCTGGCCGTTCGGGCATCTTCCTGGGGTTCGCGCCGTGGATCATCTTCGACATCGTGGCGGGCCCCAGCACCTGGAAGCTGGCCGCGCTCACCGCGCTGATCGCCTCGCTGGTGCTGAACCTGCCCGACATGCGGCGGGGCAGCGTCAAGCTGCTGGAGGTCACCGGCATGGTGTTCTTCGCGACCATCTCGATCCTGGCGCTGGTGCTCGACCGGCAGGACCTGATCTGGCTGGAGACGTACGCCCAGACGCTGGCGAGCACGGTGATCGCGGTCGTGGCCCTCGGGTCGCTGGCGTTCACGCCCTTCACCGAGCAGTACGCCCGCGAGTCCGTGCCGCGCGAGCACTGGGACTCGCCGCTGTTCCGCCGGACGAACCGTGTGCTGACGGCCGTGTGGGGCGGGGTGTTCGTGGTGATCGCGGTCTTCGGCCTGATCGCCGCGGAGACCGGGCACCACGGGGACTGGCTCAACTGGGTCGTCCCCGTCGTCCTGCTGGTGCTGGCCGTGAAGTTCACCGCCTGGTACCCGGATCACGTGCGCGCGGACGCACGGTCCGCGGGACGGGTGTCCTGAACCGGGCCCGAACCTCAGGCGGACGTGAACAGTTCCTCGTGCGCGCCGTCGAGGACGAACCCGTTGTCGAAGCGGACGCGAACCGTCACACGGAGCCTCTGTGCCTGGTGGGCGACCCACGCCGGTTCCAGCGAGCCGACCTTCTCCGCCAGCTGCTGCCTGCTCCCGGTGGGCATCTGATGGCCGAAGGAGTCGAGGAGCGACTTCAGGCGCTCGTACTCGCGGACGTCCTCGCTGCTCTGCCGCTCGTGCTCGTCCACCCGCTCGACGGTGCCCTCGGTGCCCGAAGCAAGGGCCAGGAACCCGGCGACGGTGTCCGCCGGCAGCGGGGCGTCCTGCACCGGCGTGACCGAGCCGGTCAGCCTGAGATCCGCGGCCAGCTTCACCCGGTGGCCTTCGTGCAACGTCATTGATCCTCAATCTCCCCGATCGGTGCACGAGCCTATCGGTGGCCCTCCCGCTCTGCTCGACCGGCACCGCTCGGTACGGGGACGACGGTCGTCAGCGCCGGACCGCGAGGTGATCGGCGATGGCCTCGTGGGTCAGGTGGAGGCCCGCCCGCAGAACGGCGTCGTGCCGGCTGGGGTGGGCCGCGCGGTGGGCGAGGTCCAGGCCGCGGGCCCGGGCGAGGCCGGCGGCACACTCGTCGCCGCGCAGGGCGGCGTCCAGGGTGCGGGCGGTGGCCCGCACCAGCGGGGCGAGGTCGCGCAGGGCGGCATCGGCATCGGGATCGGCATCGGGATCGGGAGCCGGATCGGCACCGGTGCCCGGTCCACCGGGACCGTCGGTCCTGGCGCGTTCCCGGAGTTCCTGCGTGAAGTACTGGAGGGTGACGGCGGTCCGGGCGGCGAGCCGCAGCCGCTCGTCGAGCGCGTCGGACCGGCGGCTCGGCGTCTTCGGGTGCCGCCGGGGGAACCACGGGAGTCCGGGGAGCCGCGTGCTCCGAGCGGCCCGGTCGTAGGCCGCGAGACCGTTCTGCGGTTGCCGCCACAGGTCCGCCTCCTCGGGGAGCTCCGCGTCGGCGGGAGGCCGCCCGTCGGTGAACCGGGCGGCGACCGTGCCGAGGAGGGCGCCGAGTTCGCTCCGGTAGGCGTCGAGGCCGGCCACGGCCGACCGGTAGGGGTCCGGCGGCCACAGCAGCGGCCCCAGCAGTACGACGGTGGCGATGCCGACGGCGCTCTCCACCAGGCGGGCCAGCGGGTAGCCCGGTAGGGCGGTCGCGTAGATCACCAGGGCCGTCACGAGGACCTGCTGGTTGGGGGAGCCGCCCCGGTACATCAGGTACATGCCCGCGCAGCCGCAGGCCAGTACGGCAAGGAAGGCCACCGAGGAGGCCACCGACACCGACGTCACCGAGGAGGCCGAGGACGGCGGCAGCCAGTGCAGTACGACCGTGCTCAGCGCGACGCCCACGACGACGCCCGCGAGCCGGTCCCACCCCAGGCGCGGAGCGGCGTTCACGTCCTCGCGCAGGATCAGTACGGCTGGCAGCGCGGCGGGCAGCGGGACCGTGCTCGTGCCCCACCACAGGCACAGGAACCAGGGCACGGCGGCGCACACGGCCAGGCGGGAGGCGGACCGCAGACGGGCGCGGGGCGGAGGGTTGTGCGGGACGGCGGCCGTACCGGGCATAACGGACATCGTAGGGCCCGGTAGCCGGTCCGCGTGCCCTCCGGCGGACGCGGCCCGCGCCCGTCCGCGGCCCGCGGCCGGGAACACCCGCCCGGCAGTGGCGGCGCCATCGACGGGACGGCCGCGCCCGCCTATGATGCCGACGCGCCACGCACCTCGAACATTCATACCCACACGGGTGATGACGGCCTCCGGGACCCGTACCGGAACCGCCGTTCACGCCCGACGAGTTCGGAGGTCCTGTTGAGCACATCCACGCGCGCCCCGCGCAGACTCGCGGCCCTGGCCCTCGGCCTGACGGCCGCGCTGGCCGCATCGGTGGGCCCGTCCGTCGCCGCGACGCAGAGCCATGCCGCAGCCCCGGTGATCCGTACGGCCGCCGCCGCCCCGACCGTGGGCAACCCGGGCAACCAGGTGTCCTACCAGTACGACTACGCCTCGTTACAGATGACCGTCGGCGGCGGCACGGCCCCGTACACCTGGTCGGCGGTCAATCTGCCCACCGGCGCCTCGATCAACTCCTCGACCGGCCTGATCCAGGGCCTCCTGCGCGGCAGTGGCATCCGTACCGTCACCGTCACCGCGACGGACGCCGCCGGTGCCAAGGGCTACACCACCTTCACCTGGCGCGTGATCCGCGAGGCCTGCCCCCGCTGCTGACCCGGTGCCCGGGG
>NZ_JBSGXU010000295.1:0-6693 GCF_053610205.1 Streptomyces sp. NPDC054932
GCCTTTCCCGTGCCGGGCGCGCGGAGCCGCGTACCCACGGACGGCGGGAGGGGCGGACGGCCGGGAAGGGCCTCAGGGGCCCGTCTGCGCCGCCAACTCCCGTGCGGCCTCGGTGAGGTCCTTCACGGTGTCGATCGCCCGCCAGTAGGCGCCCTGTGGCAGCGGGAAGCCCGCGAGCCGCCGCTCACGGGCCAGCCGCGGGAACGTCGTCCGCTCGTGGTCCCCCAAGTCCGGGAGCAGGGCGGCGAATTCGGCACTGAAGACGTACACCCCGGCGTTGACCGGATAGGGCGAGGGCGGGGCCTCGATGAAGTCCAGCACGTGCCCGAACTCGTTGGTCTCCACGACCCCCCACGGGATCCGCGGCCGGGCCAGCGCAAGCGTGGCCACCGCGTCCCGCTCGGCGTGGAAGGCGGCCATCTCCCGGAGCGAGAAGCGGGTCCAGATGTCGCCGTTCGTCGCGTACCAGGCCCGGTCCGGGTGCGGGAGGCTGCGGGCGGCGTACTTGAGACCGCCGCCGCGCCCCAGCGGCTCGTCCTCGACCACCGTGGTCACGCGCAGCGGCAACCGGGCCCCGGCCAGCCACTCCTGGAGCACCCCGGCGAGATGCCCGCAGGAGATCACCGCGTCCGTGACCCCCTCGGAGGCCAGCCAGGCCAGCTGGTGCCCGATGATCGGCACCCCCGTCCCCGGGATCTCGACCATCGGCTTCGGGCGGTCGTCCGTGTACGGACGCAGCCGCGAACCCAGGCCGCCCGCCAGGACGACGGCCTGGGTGGGGGCGGCGGGGAACGCGGCTGCGGGCGGAGCGGATCGGTGGTCGTCGGTCATGGCGGCCAGCGTAGGGAGACGGCGCGCCTCAGCCCATGGAAGCGACGCCGGAGGCGTACGAGGTGTCGCAGACGGGGCGGGCGAAGGACTGGGCCTTCGTCGGGCCGTACGCGTCGACGGCGGCCCGCCCCAGCGCCCGCGCGATCCCCACGCAGTGCTCGGCGAGCGAGGGTCGCCGGTTCACCTCCTGCTGGAGGTGGGTGAGGACGTCGTCCGGCCGACCGCCCTGCTGCAGCTCGCCGACGAGCTGATCGCGCAGCACGTCGTGCGCGGCGCGCGGCTTCGCGGGGACGGAGACGTCCTCGGCGGAGGCGGTCAGGACCTGGGAGGACGATGTGTCCGCCCAGGGGACCATCGTGACCGCGAGGGTCCCGGACAGGACCAGGACGACGGGCAGGACCAGGGCGAGGGAACGGCCGATACGGCGGGCAGTGTGGGTCACGAGGGCGAGAGTAGCGCTCGGTGAAGATTTGGCGACATTTAGTCACCCTGTCGGGGGATGGTTCGACGTGGTTTTTCGAATTGGGGGTTGACGGTTGGGGCCGAATGGCCCGGTCTGCCGGGGTTCCCGCAGGGGTCGCGCCGGGCAACGGACGGCGAAGGGGCGCCCCTTGACGGGACGCCCCTCCAACCGCTGTGAAACCCGCGGGAGCTGCTAGTGGGACAGCCGCTCGCCGGAGGAGGTCGAGAAGACGTGGATCTCGTCCGCGCGCGGCACCACGTGGATGCTGGAGCCCTTCTCCGGGACCTGGCGGCCGCCCACGCGGACCACGAGGTCCTGCGAGCCCTCGGCGGTCGTGGTGGACCCGTAGACGTAGCCGTCGGCGCCGAGTTCCTCGACGACGTTCACGACGATGGTCAGACCGCCGGTCTCGGCGACGTCGAAGTGCTCCGGGCGGACGCCGACCGTGACGGTGCGGTCGCCCGCGTCGGCCGCCGCCGACAGCGCCTCGCGCGACACCGGGACGACGCTGTCGCCGAACTTCACGCCGCCGTCGGTGATCGGGACCTCGACCAGGTTCATGGCCGGGGAGCCGATGAAGCCGGCGACGAAGAGGTTCGCGGGGCGGTCGTACATGTTGCGCGGGGTGTCGACCTGCTGGAGCAGGCCGTCCTTCAGGACGGCCACGCGGTCGCCCATGGTCATGGCCTCGACCTGGTCGTGGGTGACGTAGACGGTGGTGATGCCGAGGTCGCGCTGGAGCGCCGCGATCTGCGTGCGGGTGGAGACGCGGAGCTTGGCGTCGAGGTTCGACAGCGGCTCGTCCATGAGGAACACCTGCGGCTTGCGCACGATGGCGCGGCCCATGGCGACGCGCTGGCGCTGACCGCCCGAGAGCGCCTTCGGCTTCCGGTCGAGGTACTGGGTGAGGTCGAGCATCTTCGCCGCGTCCTCCACCTTCCGGCGGATGGTGGCCTTGTCCTCGCCGGCGATCTTGAGCGCGAAGCCCATGTTGTCGGCGACGGTCATGTGCGGGTAGAGCGCGTAGTTCTGGAACACCATCGCGATGTCCCGGTCCTTGGGCGGCAGGTGCGTGACGTCGCGGTCACCAATGCGGATGGCGCCGCCGTTGACGTCCTCCAGGCCGGCGAGCATGCGCAGCGAGGTGGACTTTCCGCAGCCGGACGGGCCGACGAGGACGAGGAACTCGCCGTCCTGGATCTCCAGCTCGAGCTGGTCGACGGCGGGCTTGTCGCCGCCGGGGTACAGACGGGTCGCCTTGTCGAAAGTGACAGAAGCCATGGTGATGAATCCCTTCTACCGGCAGGAACGTGCCGGACGATCCGAGTGGAAGGAAGAATGGGTCTAGTCCACCGGGGTGGACTTCCGCTCGACGCTACCCGCCGATCCCCTTCCTGTCAGCACCGGGAAGGTGTCGAATTTCGCATTACGCGATGTGGGCCGCTGTGTAGAGTGAGGACGGTTGCGCCTCCTTAGCTCAGCTGGCCAGAGCACCGCTCTTGTAAAGCGGGGGTCGTCGGTTCGAACCCGACAGGGGGCTTTGAGGAAGTACACAGAGGCCCTGTCGTCCGAGCGGACGGCAGGGCCTCTGATCGTTCGGGGGCTGTCCGGCAGGGGGAGGCGGGAATGGTCGCGCGCTACGTCGTCTCACCGCACGGGGGCCGGCGCGCCCACCGGGACATCACCTCCGCCCTCGCCGAGGCGGCCCGGCGCGGGCGGGCGGCGCTCATCGAGATCGAACCCGGCCACTACGAGGAGACGCTCACCGTCCGCGGCGACGTCCGGCTGGTCGCCGTCGGGGGTCCGGGCTCGGTCGTGGTGGCGCGGCCGCGGGGCGCCGTTCTCGACACCTTCGGACCGGTCGCCGTCCAGGGGCTCGTACTGGCCGGCCGGGGCGCCGACGCGGTGGGCTGCCACACGGGGACGCTGACGCTGGAACAGACCGAGATCCGGGCCGACGACGGTGTCGCGGTGCACGCCAGGCCGGGCACCTCGGTGACATTGCGGGACAGCACGGTCCTGCACGGCCGGTTCCTGCTCGCGGGGGCGGACGGGCTCGTCGAGCGGTGCCGGTTCACCGACGCCGCCGACAACGCGCTCGCCGTGATCGACGGCGGCCGGCTCTCGCTCCTCGGCAGCCGGATCGAGGGCAGCCGGATCCACGGGGTCCTCGTCAGCGGCGGGCGGGCCCGGATCGAGGGGTGCGTGCTGACCCGCACCGGGATGGCCGCGGTCTTCGCGGGCGCGCGGTCGGAGCTGGCCGTCGCCGACTGCCTCGTCGAGTCCGTGGAGGGGGAGGGCATCGGGTTCGTCGAGCAGTCACGCGGCTCCGTGGAGCGCACCCGGGTCGTCGACGCGCGGTCCGGGATCGCCGTGGCGAGCGGCGCCGACCCGGTGGTGCGCGACTGCGTGATCACCGGCTGCCGCGACACCGGGCTCGACGTCAACAACGGGGGCCGCGGCCGGTTCCAGGACTGCGAGATCTCCGCCGCGGGCAACGTCGCCGTGTTCGTGACCCGGGGCGGCGCCCCGGAGGTCCACGGCTGCCGCGTCGCGGGCGGCAAGGCCGGGATCGCCGTCACCGACGGCGGCCGCGGCCGGTTCACCCGGATCGAGATCCGGGACCTGACCAGCGCAGCCCTGCGGGTCCACGACGAAGCCACCGCCGTCTTCGAGCACGTCACGGTAGAACGCTGCCCGTCCGGACTGGAGACCAAGGGGAACGGCGGCACGCAGGCCGAGCTCACCGACGGCGTGATGCGTGACATCGACATGGCCGCGGTGACCGCTCTCGGACAGACCTGGGTGACGCTGCGCCGGGTGTCGGTGGAGCGGGCGGCGCTGGCCTTCGGCGCCGGGGAGGAGACCCAGTTGCTCCTGGACGACTGCCGGGCCGCGGCGGTGACCACCTGCGGGGCGTCCTCCTTCGGCAGTGCACGGGTCGTCGCGCGGAACCTCACCGTGACCGGCAGCGACGGACTGGGCGTCTTCGCCAGGGACTCGGCCCGGCTGGAGGTCGTCGGCGCCACCCTCGCCGACTGCAAGGTGAGCGGGGCGAGTTTCGTCGACCGCTCCGGCGGCCGGCTGGAGAACTGCTCCGTGACGGGGGCGGGGCAGCTGGGCGTCCTGCACAACGGGCTCGTCGACCTGACCGGGGTGCGCACATCGCTGCCGGTGCTCGAAAAGGCCGTCCGGACCGAACCGGGCCCGACGGTCGTCCACAACCACTACGAGGGAGCGGTCTTCAACGGGCCGGTCCACGATGTCCAGCTGGCGTGGAACAACGTCCACGCCGTCCAGCACCGGACGACGAACGAGGACGGTACTCGCACATGAGCGATCAGCAGCAGGACGCCGACCGGTCCGGTCCGGTCTTCCACGGCGCCGTCTCCGGAGCCCAGTTCGCCTGGGGCAACGACACGGTCACCCAGAACCAGCAGAACAACACCGCACCCGCGCCCGGCTCCGAGGCCCTCGCCGCCCTCGTCGCCGACCTGCTGCGGCAGCTCCCCGGGGCGGGTCTGCCCGACCGGGACCGCGAGGACGCCGAGTCCGCCGCCCAGGACGTCCTCGCGGAGGTCGCCGGGGCCGGCGAGCCCGACCCGGGGAGGCTGCGCCGTGCGCTGGCCGCGCTCAAGGGGGCCCTCGCGCCCGTCGCGACCGGGGTGGTGGCCGGGACGGCGGTCGGGGCGCAGGAGTGGGCCCGGACGGCGATCGAGGGCCTGACCGCGGCCGTCTGATCAGTGGCGGCCCGAGACCCGGTCCGCCAGGCGGGCCAGCGGCGTGGTCGTCGGGCGGTGGGTGGCGGCCTCGCGGCGGTCCGCCTCGCGGTAGGCGGCGTAGAGGGCCTGGACGCCGAGCCAGCGCAGCGGTTCCGGCTCCCAGCGGCGGACGCGGTGGTTCACCCAGGGCAGGGTGGTCAGTTCGGTGGAACCGCCGAGGACCAGGTCGCGCAGGGTGCGGCCCGCGAGGTTCGACGTGGCGACGCCCGATCCGACGTAGCCGCCCGCCCAGCCAAGGCCCGAGGCGCGGTCCAGGGCGACGGTGGCGCACCAGTCGCGGGGGACGCCGAGGACGCCCGACCAGGCGTGGGTGATCTCCGTACCCGCGAGCTGCGGGAAGAAGGCGGTCAGCAGCGCGGTCAGGGCGGAGACGGTGGCGGGCTGGGTGCGGCCGTCGTTGTCGGTGCGGGAACCGAAGCGGTACGGAACCCCGCGCCCGCCGATCGCGATGCGGTCGTCGGCGGTGCGCTGGGCGTACATGTACGCGTGGGCCATGTCGCCGAGCAGCGTGCTGTCCGACCAGCCCAGCCGGTCCCAGGTGGCGGGCGGGAGGGGGGCGGTCACGATCATCGAGGAGTTCATCGGGAGCCATGACCGCTTCTGGCCCTTGAGGGCGGCGGTGAAGCCCTCGGTGCAGCGCAGGACGTGGGGTGCGCGGACCGTCCCGTAAGGGGTGACCGCCTTCCCGGCGGAGATTTCCGTGACCGGGGTGGACTCGTGGATCACCACGCCCATGCGTTCGCAGGCGGCGGCCAGGCCCCTGGCCAGCTTCAGGGGGTGGATGCGGGCGCCGTGCGGGCTCCAGCTGGAGCCGACGGCGTCGGCGATGTCGATGCGGGCGCGGGTGGCGGCGGCGTCGTGGAGCTCGCGGTCGGTCTCGCCGAAGGCGACCTCGTGGGCGTGGAAGGCCTTGAGGCGGCCGAGCTGGGCGGGGGTGCGGGCGACTTCGAGGACGCCGCCGCGGTGGATGTCGGCGTCGATGCCCTCCTTGGTGGCGACGTCGATGACCTCGGTGACCGTCTCGTTCATGGCGTGCTGGAGGCGGAGGGCGGCCTGGTGGCCGTGGAGGGCGGCGTAGCGGTCGCGGCCGGCGATGCCGTTGTAGAGCCAGCCGCCGTTGCGGCCGGAGGCGCCGTAGCCGCAGAACTTCTGCTCCAGGACGGTGACGTGGAGGTCGGGGGCGGCGCGCTTGAGGTAGTAGGCCGTCCACAGGCCGGTGTAGCCGCCGCCGACGATGACGACGTCGGCGGTGGCGTCGGCGGTGAGGGGGGCGCGGGGCGGGGCGTTGTGGTCGGTCGCGTACCAGAAGGAAATACCGCCGTTGATCGTCATGGAGCAGTTGGTACACCCCGCCCCGGAGGGGTGTCCAGGGACAGGATGTCGCGATTCGGGGCGTCGGGGGTGGCCCGTTGCCCTGCGGGCGGCTTGGCGGTGTTGGTGTGGGGTCGGTGCGTGGTGCCGTGCCGGGGTGTCTCCTCGGCCGGTCCCCTGCGGGCGGCTTGGCGGTGTTGGTGTGGGGTCCGTGCGTGGTGCCGTGCCGGGGTGTCTCCTCGGCTCGGCGCGCGCGGGCTCTTCTCGGCTGTGCGGGGTGGTTGCGCGCTCGTCCTGCGGGGACAC
>NZ_JBSGXU010000296.1:0-6648 GCF_053610205.1 Streptomyces sp. NPDC054932
AAAAAAATATGCACCCGGCGGGGGGGTTTTTTTGCGCTGGCGGGGGGGGGGGGGCGGGCGGGGGCCCCCCGGGGGGGGGGGGGGGGTTGGGCCCCCCCCCCCCCGCCGCCCCCTTTTTTGTGTCCTGTGCGCATTTCCCGTATCCACTGGAGGGTTCGGCATGACGACGTACGACCTGATCGACGAGGCGGTGATCGACGCCCCGGCGGATGCCGTGTGGGACGCGCTCGTCGCGGAGTTCCGCGGTGCCCGCAAGTGGTGGGTGCCGGCCAACACGTTCACCGCGGTCTCCGGCGCGCCCGACGAGGTCGGTGGCACGGTGGGCGTGACGGTGCACACCAAGGGCGTCGACAGCGGCGGGCTGAAGCTGCGTTTCACGGCGCGGACGGTGGCGGTGGAGCCGGGCCGGCGCCTGGACATCGAGTACGTGGACGGGGTCTTCCGGGGGCCCAGCACGTTCCGGCTGGAGCCGTTGGCGGACGGCCGGACGCGTATCTCCATGCACTTCACGGGCAGTCCGCACGGCTGGCTGAAGGTGCTGGCCAAGGTCGCGGACCTGGGTGCGGAGCACTCCAGGGGCACGCTGGCCGCGTTCGAGTCCCTGGACCGGCAGCTGTCGGCGGTGGCGCGGTGAGCACGGCGGCACGGGTCTCGCGGGAACTGACGGTCCGCACCGACGACGGGGCTGCCCTGGGGGTGAGCGTGCTGGCCCCGCTGGCGGGCACGCCGGCGGCGGCCGACGTGGTCCTGGTGCACGGCTGGGCGCACACCCGGCGGGTGTGGGGCACCGTCGCGGACCGGCTGATCCGGGCCGGCCACCGGGTGGTCTCCTACGACCAGCGCGGTCACGGCGCGTCCACGCTGGGCCGTACGCCGGTCTCGGTGGAGCGGCTGAGTGCGGACCTGGCGGCGGTCCTGGGTGAGACGGATGCGCGGGAGGCGGTGGTCGTGGGGCACTCGGGCGGCGGGTTCGCGGCCCTCGCGTACGCGGCGGCCTCGCCGTCGGCGGGCCGGCTGCGCGGGCTGGTGCTGCTGGGGACGGCGGCGCACGGCCAGGACACCCCGGACAGCGAGGTGAAGATGATGGGCAGCGCCGTGTTCTCGGGGGCGCTGCGCCGGCCGTGGCTGGGGCGCAGGCTGCTCGCCTCGACGATGGGCAGGCAGGTGGATCCGGTGGTGCGGGAGGTGAACCGGCAGCTGTTCGCGGCGGCGGTCCCCCGGGTGCGGGCGGAGTTCTTCGGCTGCACCCGCGGCTGGGACGTCCGTGAGGCCCTGAAGTCGGTCACGGTCCCGGCGGTGGTCCTGCACGGCGAGGCCGACAGGGTGATCGACGTCGCGCTGGCGCAGACCCTCGCGGAGGTCCTTCCCGGTGCGCGTTTCGAACGGGTCCCGGACGCGGGGCACATGCTGCCGCTGGAACGCCCGCTCCTTGCGGTCTCCGCGGTGTCGGAGCTCGCCTCGCGATGATCGAGGAACTCCTGCCCCCGGGCGTCACGTCTTCGGAAGCCTTCGACGACGCGGCGCCCGCTCCTCTTTTCCCGGCCGAGGCGGCCCTGATGGAGGGCCGCCGGGAGCGGCGGCGCCGTCAGTTCGCGACCGCCCGCGCGTGTGCCCGCCGCTGTCTGGCCGAGCTGGGCCGGCGTCCGGTTGCCCTGCTGCCGGGGCCGGGCGGGGCCCCGCAGTGGCCGTCCGGGGTGGTCGGCAGCATCACGCACTGCGAGGGGTACCGGGCGGCGGTGGCCGCTCCGGCCGGGGTGGTGGCGGCGCTGGGTATCGATGCGGAGCCGGCGGGCCCGCTGCCGCCGGGGGTTTTGGGGCTGGTCACCTCGGCCGCCGAGCGTGCGCAGCTGGCCGCGCTGGCCGCCGCCGACGGGTCGCTGCCCTGGGAGCGGATCCTGTTCTCGGCGAAGGAGGCGGTGTACAAGGCCTGGTATCCGGCGACCGGGGTGTGGCTGGGTTTCCGTGACGCGGTCCTGGTCCTGTCCCCCTCGGGCACGTTCACGGCGACGTTGTGCCCGCCGGGGCCGGTGGCGGTGGATCCGGTGTACGAGGGCCGATGGCTGGCGGGGCGGGGGCTGGTGGTGACGGCGGTGGCGCGCGGGGGTGCTGTTTAGGGGGTGTCGAGTACGACGGTGCGGGGCGGCTGTGCGGCCTGTGGTGCGGTGGTGTGGGCGGCGCCGGTGCGGAATTCCTGGGGGCTGATGCCGCGGACGCGTTTGAAGGCGGCGGACAGCGCGAAGGCGGAGCTGTAGCCGACGCGGCGGGCGACCGTGGTGACGGTGGCGTCCGGTTCGCGCAGCAGGTCGGCGGCGAGTGCCAGGCGCCAGCCGGTCAGGTAGGCCACGGGGGGCTCGCCGACGACGTCGGTGAAGCGGCGGGCCAGGGAGGCCCGTGAGACGCCGACCTTGAGGGCGAGTTCGGCGACGGTCCAGCCGTGGAAGGGGTTCTCGTGGAGCAGGCGCAGGGCGGGGCCGGCCACGGGGTCGCTCTGGGCGCGGTACCAGGCGGGGGCGCCGCTGGCGGGGGCGGCGAGCCAGGTGCGCAGGACGCCGATGAGCAGGAGGTCCAGGAGGCGGTCCAGGACGATTTCCTGGCCCGGTTCGTCCTTGGAGATCTCCGAGGTCAGGAGGGTGACCAGGGTGTTGTCGGCGGCTTCGGCCGGGCGGACCAGGAGGGTGGGCAGGGCGCCCAGCAGCCGGCGGCCGATCTCGCTCGGTGCCTGGTAGGTGCCGCTGAGCATGACGGAGGAGCCGGCGTCCTGGAAGGCGGCGCCCCAGGTGCGCACGCCGAGCGCCATGGTGTCGGTGACGTCCTCGCCGTCCTGTGTGCTGCACCGCTGTTCGGGGCCGACGGTGATCTGGACGGGTGTGCCGGGGGCGTCGGCGACGGTGTACGGGTCGGGGCCGCGTACGACGGCGACGTCTCCGGGGCGGATCAGGACCGGGGTGGCGTGGTCGGGGAGCAGCCAGGCGTTGCCGTGGACCATCGTGACGACGGAGAGGGGGGCGAGGTCTTCGACGCGCAGTGACCAGGGCGGGTTGAAGACGGACTTGAGGAGGAAGGCTCCGCGGGCTTTGGGGCCTTCGAGCAGACCGGTCAGGGTGTCCATGGCTTCATCCTCTCTCGGGCGGCGCGGCGAAGCGCCCGCTCTCCCGCGGGGGACGGAAAGAGAGCGGGCGCCGTTCGCGGGGTGGGGGGCCGGTGCCGTGCGGTGCGCGGCGGCGTCCGGGGCTGTGGTCTACGCGGCCGGGGTGCGGCCGTGGAGGGTCAGGGCGCGGCCCAGGGCGGCGAGGGCGGCGGTGCAGGCCACGGTGCGGACGATGTTGCCGGAGGTCCAGCGGCCGCCGAAGTGGCGGCGGGCGGCGGCGGCGTCGGTGCCGGCGCGTGCGAGCTGGTTGTTGAGGGGGATGTTGACGATTGCGGTGACGGCGAGCGAGAGGCCGTAGAGGGCGAAGGCGAGCCAGCCCCAGCGGGCGGCGTCGGGGCGGCCGCCGCGCTGCTGCTGGGCGGCGGCCAGGCCGGTGGCGAGGAACGCGCCGAGGAAGAGCAGGCCGAACAGGCCGTTGTCGATGGCGTCGTTGATGTTGCGCATGGCGGTGACGTAGGTGTGGTCGTCGCCGCGGCCGAGGCCCGGCATCACGGAGATGTCGAAGGCGAAGTAGAGGCCGGCCATCAGGCCGGTGCCCACCGTGGCGGCCACCAGGGTCACCGATTGTGTGGTCGTGCCGGTCACTTCTGGATTCCCTTCAGGGTGCGGGTGTAGCGGCGGTGCAGGAGGGTGGAGCCGATCAGGCGGACCGGTGGCGGGATGGTCGCGGCGACGTGGGCGACGGAGCGGCTGGGGGCGCCGTCGAACATCCAGGGCTGGAGGTGGGTCATGACGCGCAGGGGTGCGCTGGCGACGACTTTGCGTTCCTCGGCGAGGTAGGCGCGCTCGCCGAGGCGTTCGAAGACGGGGAAGACGATGCGTTCCTCGTCGCGGAGGTGGTCGCGCAGGACGCCTTCGAAGGTCTGGGCGGCGCGGACCAGGCCGTCGCCGCGGTGGGCGATGGCGGTGGCGACGGCGTGCATCGCGGCGTCGAGTTCCTCGTGGTCGTCGTGGAGTTCGCGTGCCTGGGCGTCGAAGTCGGTGTCGTGGCGGCGCAGTCCGGGCCACAGGACGTCGTCCTCGCTGGTGTGGTGCCATTCGATGGTCTCGCGCAGCTGCTGCCACCAGGGGGTTCCGGCGCCGTTCCATGCCGGGGCGGCGGTGCGCAGGCGGGCTGCGTCGCGTCGCATGGCGATGTGCATCAGGGCGAATCCGTGGAAGTACGGGGGGAGGGTGTCGAGTCCGTGTTCGCTGGAGTACGTCCGGGGCGTGGGCATGGGAACCTCCTGTGCCCCGAGTACCGGGCGGCGGCCGTACCAGAGTCGCCGCCCGGTCAAGGAGCGAAAGGGATGGAGCGGGTGGTGAGCCGTTGGTGGCGGGTCAGACGTTCCAGACTCCGGTGGCCGCGGCCTCGCGGGCGAAGTCGGCGAAGTCCTTGGGCTTGCGGCCCAGGGCTTCCTCGACGCCGTGGACGAGGTGGGCGTTGCGGCCGTCGAGGATCATGGTGAAGAGGTCGGCGAACTCCTCGGGGAGGTCGTTCTCGCGCAGGACGGCGCGGTATTCCTCGTTGGTGACGGAGATGTACTTGATGTCGCGGCCGGTGGCCTTGGTCAGTTCGGCGGCGACGTCGCTGTAGCTGAGCAGGCGCGGGCCGGACAGTTCGTAGGTCTTGCCGATGTGCTTGTCGTCGGTCAGTGCGGCGACGACGACGTCGGCGATGTCGTCGGCGTCGACGAAGGCTTCGACGGCGTCGCCGGTCGGCAGGGCGATCTCGCCGGCCAGGACGGGCTCGAGGAAGAAGCTCTCGTTGAAGTTCTGGTTGAACCAGCTGGAGCGGACGATGGTCCAGTCGGCGCCGGAGGCCTTGAGGTTGTTCTCGCTGACCTCGGCGGCCTCTTCGCCGCGGCCGGACAGGAGCACCAGGCGGCGGGCGCCGTGGGCGACGGCGACCTTGGAGAATTCGGCGACCTGTTCGGCGGCGCCGGGGAAGGCGAGGTCGGGGTAGTAGGTGACGTAAACGCGGTCGACGCCTTCGAGGGCGGGCACCCAGGTGGCGGGCTCGTGCCAGTCGAAGGCGGGTGTTCCGCTGCGGGAGCCGATGCGGACCTGGCGGCCCTGGGCGGTGAGCTTCTCGGCGACGCGTCGGCCGGTCTTGCCGTGACCGCCGATAACGAGGGTGATCTGCGTGTTCTGAGTCATGAGTACAGTCAAGTCCAGTCTCGCGAGACGGGCCATAGCCGCAAAGCTCAGTTCCATATGCGTGCGTCTACGGGTGGTGGCCCGGGGCGCGACGGTGAGCCGGCGGCTTCGGCATGAGCCCGGGAATCGTAGGCATGGCTGCGGGGGGCGGGCCAGGGCGTCCCGAGTGGTTGTGGACGGGGTGTGGAGCCGTCCTCGAGCGGGTCTCGAGTCGTGCCGTGCCGGGCCGGGGGCGGGGGTGTGCGGCGGGACTTGAGCGGTTCTCGTGCCGTGGCGGGCAGCATTCGCCGTGTTGATTCGACCCGCTGCTGGGAGGCCGCATGAACGCCGCTGGGGATCATCCGGAGCTCGACCGGTTGTCCGCCGATCTGGCCGGCCTGCTCGGGCGGGTCGGGCTCGGCCCGTCCGGCGGGCGGCCGGTGCGCCGGGACCGCCTCGACGTCCGTTTCGCGGCCTCGGCCGCCCGTCATCCGGGGCGTGTCGCCGCCGTGGACGCGCAGGCGCAGGCGACGTATCTGGAGCTGGAGTGGCTGGCGGACGAGATCGCGCGGCGGCTGTCGGGGCGTGCGGGTCCGGGTTCGGCCGTGGCAGTGCGGGCCGGGCGTTCGTGCCTGGCGGCGGGCGCCGTGGTCGGTGTGCTGCGGGCGGGGGCGGCGGTGCTGCCGCTGGAGTCCGGGCACAGTGCGGGTCTGCAGGAGTTCTTGATGCGTGATGCGGGTGTGTGGGTGGTCGTCTCGGACTGCGGGCTGCTGGGCGGTGAGGTCCCGGTGGCCAAGACGGGCCGGTTCGTCATCGCGGTGCGGCCGCCGGTGGCGGTGCGCCGCGAGGTGCCGCCGGGGACGGCGTTCATGGCGCTGCCGGCGGGCGGTGGTCCGGGGCGGGCGGCGGCGGTGCGGGCGGTGGCGCACGCGGATGTGCTGTCGTGGGTGGACGGTTGTGTTCCGGTGCTGGGGCCGGGTCTGGACGACGTGTGGACGTACTTCCATTCCCTGAGTCTGGATCTGGGCATGCGGGAGATGTGGGGTCCGCTGCTGTCGGGCGGCCGTGCGGTGGTGGTGGACGGGGAGACGGCGTGCGATGCGCGGGCGTTCGCCCGGCTGCTGGCGCGGGAGGGGGTGACGGTGGTGACGCTGCTGCCGTCGGTGTTCGCGCGGCTGGGTGCGGCGGCGGGCGGGACGGTGCTGCCGGCGCTGCGGCACGTGCTGCTGTCGGACGAGCCGGTGGACGCGGCGGTGCTGGACGGCTGGCGGTCGGCCCGGATCGCCCCGCAGGCGCTGGCCTGGGAGGTGTCGGGGTCGCCGTCGGTGCTGTGAGGTGCGGCCCGCGGCGCATACGGGCAGGGGCCCCGGACGGTCGTCCGT
>NZ_JBSGXU010000297.1:0-6620 GCF_053610205.1 Streptomyces sp. NPDC054932
GAAGTAGGACACCGACCAGGCGTGGTCGTGGTCCGGGTCGGCCGGCGTGCGGCCGACGGTGTACTGGTCGATCACCGGTGTGCCGGTGATCAGCACCTGGCGCAGAGCGGACTCAATCGTCTCCACGTCGAGAAGGCTCAGGATGTCGCGGGGGTGCTTGCCGATGTGGTCGGCGGCGGGGATGCCGTTGATGCGCTCCAAAGCCGGGTTCACCAGCAGGTATCGCAGATCGGTGTCCATGAGGGCGATGCCGATGGGTGCCTGCGCCACCAGGCGCTGGGAGAGAGCCAGGTCGGTCTCGAGCCGTTGCAGCGTGGTCTGGTCGGCGGCGACACCCAGGGCGTAGGTGTCGCCGAGGTCGTCCAGCAGCCGCATATTGCGGAACTCCACCAGGCGCGTGCTGCCGTCCTTGTAACGGATCGGGAACGCGCCGGCCCAGCTCGCGCCGGTCCCCATCACTTCGGCGAACAACTTGACCACGAGGTCCTGGTGCTCCTCGTGGACCAGCAGGTGCGCCGCGTACTGGCCCAGGGCCTCCTCGGCGGTGTACCCGAACACCTCATCGGCCTGCGGGCTCCAGAACACGATCCGCCCACGTGTATCCAGCACGATCGCGGCCACACTGAGCAGATCGAGCAGCCCACCCGGCGGTGACAGCCCCGCCGGGCCGCCCCGCTCCTGTCCGGGGAGCGGCTCTTGTGTACCCATCCTGAAAGGCTCCCTCCTCAGCGGAGCCCGCCAGGGGCGTGCGCCGGTTGAGGGCTCTTCCTCCATGCTGCTCCCCGAACCTGGTGCCCACGGTCCAAGGCATCCCAGCGAAGAACTTGGCACCCCACGCTCGCATGTCGCCCGCCCTGGCAAAGACACGGGGGGACCGTAGCGCCGCTGACAACCGGAAGCCCACGGGAACGAGCGTGGCGCAGGGATCCGCAAAACCCCGAGAGATCGAAAAGGTGGACGAGTACCGGAGGGAGGGGATGGTGACACAGCGTACGTCGCCACCACACAGCATGTCATCGGGAAGAGGTCGAAATCGCTGAGGGCGCGGACCTACGACAGTAAGCCTAGAACCACGCGCCGCTGCCAGGCGCGGACAGCCCGCCTCGTGTGTCGAGCGACCGGAGCGTCGCCTGGACGTTGAGGAAGTTGTCTCGGGTCCGACTTCTACGGCCCCGCCGATCAGCAGGAGGCGACGGCGTGCTGCTCCGTGGGCGGGCGCGGGTCCGCCGCGGCGGGTGACGCGACACGGGCCCTTTGTCCCGGACCGTCCTCATCGGGTCCGGGACAGAGAGCGAAGGTCAAACCATGAAGGCCCAGGTCTGCGACTTGGGCCTTCATTCAAGAGCGGATGACGGGAATCGAACCCCGGCTGTGAGCTTGGGAACCACTCGGCACTTGCTGTACCCGCATAGCGCCTGACCTGCGGGTACAGTGGCCTGGCCCGACGTTTCGGCTACTTCTACGGATCCCCCGTCGAGCACTGTTGACCGTACCTACTGGCACGTTGCGGCACGGCTGGTTCCATTCCGTGGTGCCACGTCGGCCATCGTGAGGATGCCGTTCCGGTGCGGGGGCGGGTCAGGCGAGGGCGAGGAAGAGCTTTTCGAGTTCTTCCTCGGTCATGGGGGCCTGGTTCTCGCCGGCGTCGGTCATGCACTGGCGCATGCCGCTGGCCACGATCTTGAAGCCGGCGCGGTCCAAGGCCTTGGAGACCGCCGCGAGCTGGGTGACGACGTCCTTGCAGTCGCGGCCGGCTTCGATCATGGCGATGACGCCGGCCAGCTGGCCTTGGGCGCGGCGCAGTCGGTTGAGGACTGCGTTGACTGCGTCGTCGTCGACCTTCACCGGTGCCTCCTGGGCTGTTGCATTCTCACCCCATGGTACCCCAGGGGGTATCTTCCCCCTGAGGTCAGCGGTTGCGCAGGGCGGCGAGGGTTGCCTCCAGGTCGCCCTGGCGGGGGCGGTTGTGAGGGAGCTTGGCCAGGAGGGCGGCCATGCCGCAGGTGTTGGTGAGGGAGGAGAAGACCAGGCCGCCCGCGACGCCCGCGGAGGCGAGGCGGAAGGCGGGGCGCAGGCGGCCCAGCGCGAGGCCGGTCAGGACGACGGCGCCGGCGCTGAGACGGACCTGGCGTTCCATGCTCCAGGTGGTGCGGGTGGCCCCCTGGGGGTGGTGGAGGGTGTGGCCTCCTGCGGCCCACGCTCCGGTGCCTCCGGTGAGCGTGGCGGTGGTGATGCCGTTGTCGGCAAGGGTGTTGCAGGCGTTCTCGGAGCGGGCGCCGGAGGCGCAGACGACGAGGATGTCGCCGCGGGCGGCGGCCGCGCGAATGTCGGGCAGGGCGCGGGTGAGATGGTCGAGGGGGATGTTGAGGGCGCCCGGGAGGTGGCCGGTGGCGTATTCGCCGGGGGTGCGGACGTCCAAGACGATCAGTTCGTGCAGGCGGCTGCTGGCCTGGTGGGCGTCGAGGGTGCGGGGGTGGGCCATGGTACGGGTTCCATCCATGTGGGGGTGCCGGCCCGTTCTGCCGAATACCCCTGAGGGTGTCGGTGATGGCGGCCGGGGAGGGGGCGTGTTGCCGGGTCAGCGGATGACGTCGGCGAGCATGAAGGCGGCGACAGCCAGGAGTACGGCCGCGAAGGTCCGCTGGAGTGTGGTTCCGGAGATCCTGGCGGCGAGTCGCTTGCCGTCCCAGGCTCCGAGGATCGCTGCGCCGGTGAAGGGGGCGATGACCGCCCAGTGCAGGGGGGTGTGGGTGCCGGCGCGGGCGGCGAGTGCGGCGAGGGAGTTGACGGTGATGACCAGGAGACTGGTGCCGACCGCCACGCGCATGCGCAGGCCCAGGGCGCCCACGAGGGCGGGGACGGCGAGGAAGCCCCCGCCGACGCCTAGGAAGCCGGTGATCGTGCCGAGTCCGGCGCCCGCTCCGGCGGCCCGCGCGGGCCGGATGGGCTGGGGCTGCCGGTCGGTGGGAGGGGTTCTGAACATGGCGAGTGCGGCGAGGGCCGCTATGGCGGCGAACGCCGCGGTCAGCACCGCCTCGGGCAGGCGGGCGGCGAGGGTGGCAGCGGCGACGGCGGGCAGGATCCCTGCCGCCGCGAAGAAGGCGCCGGTCTTCCACCGGACGTTGCCGGAGGTCGCGTGGGCGTAGAGGGCGGTGGCGGAGGTGGCTGTGACGATGATGAGGGACGCGGTGGTGGCGGCGGCCGGAGTGAAGTCGAGGAGGTAGATCAGGGCGGGCACGGCCAGGACGCTGCCGCCTCCCCCAAGCGCCCCGAGGGCCAGTCCGATGACGGCTCCGGCGGCGAGGGCGAGTACGAGCGTGCTCACGTTATCCGGCCGCTGCTTCCGCGCGCGTCGACGACCGGTAGTCCGGCCGCTGCCCAGGCGTTCATGCCGCCCTTGACGTCGACGGCCTCGATGCCGCGTCCGGTCAGCAGCTTGGCGGCCTGTTGCGAACGGTGCCCGGAGCGGCAGACCACTACCAGGGGCCGCCCTTCGGCGGCAGCGGGCAGGGCGGTGCCGGCCGCGAGGCGGGAGAGCGGGGCGTGCACGGCGTCGGGGGCGTGTCCGGTGTTCCACTCGGCCTGCTCGCGCACGTCGAGGAGTACGACGGCGCCGCCGGTGGTGGTGCGCTGGTGGGCCTGGATCGGGGTGAGGCGGGCGGTGCCGCGTCGAAAGAGGAACATCCGGCTTCCTTCCGGTTCTCGGGGTCGGGGAGAGGTGGTGGTTCAGCTGCCGGCCGTCAGCGGGAGGCCTGCCTCCAGGGCGGCGTCGAAGGAGTCGTCGACGGCGACGACGTCGCGGCCTGCGGCATCCAGCAGGGAGGCCGCGATGGCCGCGCGCATTCCGCCCGCGCAGTGCACCCACACCGTCCCGGCGGGGACGTCGGCCAGGCGCTGGTGCAGGTGGTGGACGGGGATGTGAACGGAGCCTTCGATCCAGCCCTGGGCGCGTTCGGAGTCGCGGCGTACGTCCAGGACCACGTCCGGGCCGGACTCCTGGGCGGCGAGGCCGGCGAAGGTGGCACGGGGGAAGGAACGCGGGGTGTGGCCGGCGGGTATCCAGTCGCCGGGGGTGCCGGTGGCGGCCGCGGCCGGGCGGTCGATGCCGACGCGGACCAGTTCGCGCTGGGCGGCGGCGAGCTGGGCGGGTGATTCGGCGAGGAGGGTGACGGGCTTGCCCCAGGGGATCATCCACGCGAGGTAGGTGGCGATCTTCCCCTCCGCCTCGAAGTTGAACGATCCCGCGACGTGCCCTTCGGCGAAGGCGACCCGGTTGCGCAGGTCCACCACCCACTCCCCGGCGGCCAGACGCTCCGCGATGCCCGCCGCGTCGGTCAGGGCCGGTGCGCTCAGGTCCACCGGCCGGGGGCCGGCGGCGTTGGCCGGACCCATGTGGGCGTAGTAGGCGGGTACGTCGTCCAGGCCGGCCAGCAGGGCGGCGACGAACGAGTCGACGTCCTTGACGAGGGCGTCGTTGGCGGACTTCTCCTTGCCGATGGTGGTGGCGTCGCCCTCGGACTGGGAGGAGGAGCAGAAGCTGCCGAAGCCGTGGGTGGGCAGTACGGGCGTCTCGTCGGGGAGCTCGGCGGCCAGGCGGTGGGCGGAGGCGTGCTGGTCCCGGGCCAGCTCTTCGGTCAGCCGGGGTTCCACCAGGTCCGGGCGGCCCACCGAGCCGATCAGCAGCGAACCGCCGGTGAAGACCGCCGCCACCGCCCCTCGGTCTTCCAGGACGTAGGAGGTGTGGTGCGGAGTGTGGCCGGGGGTGGCCAGCGCCCGCAGTGCGATGTCCTCGTCCACGCTCACCGTGTCGCCGTCGGCGACGGGCGTGCGGGCGAAGGAGACACGGGCGGCGACGGGCACCAGGTAGACGGCGCCGGTCAGGCGAGCCAGGTCCAGGCCACCGGTGACGTAGTCGTTGTGGACATGGGTCTCCACCACGTGGGAGATCCGCACTCCCCGCGCGGCGGCCGCTGCCAGGACCCGGTCGATGTCGCGGGGCGGGTCGACGGCCACTGCGGTGCGCGCGCCTCCCGCCAGGTAGCTGCGGTTTCCGAGGCTCTCGGTCTCGATGGTGTCGATGAAGAACACGTGGTTGCTCCGTTCGGCTGGGCAATTACCCCCTGGGGTATATTTCGAGCCTAGCACGGGTACCCCCGGGGGTATTTTTACGCCAGGGAGAACCCGTCCGCACGGGGCGCCTGCCCGGCCCCCTCCCGTCCACGCACCCAGCGAAAGGGATGACGCCATGCGCTACGACCGGACCGTCCACTGCAGCACCGACTTCGCCACCACCGTCGCCGCCGTCCGCGACGCCCTGGCCGCGCAGGGTTTCGGCATCCTCACCGAGATCGACGTCACCGCCACCCTGAAGGCCAAGCTCGGCCACGACATGGAGGACTACCTGATCCTCGGAGCCTGCAACCCGCCCCTCGCCCGTCAGGCTCTGGACGCCGACCGCGCCATCGGCCTGCTCCTGCCCTGCAACGTCGTCGTCCGTGCCGACGGCGACCGCACCGCCGTCCAGGCACTGGACCCCGGCGTCATGGTCACCCTGACGGGCCTGCCCGCCCTCCAGGACATCGCCGACGAGGCCACCCACCGCCTCGACGCCGCCCTGAACGCCCTCGAATCCGTCGGCTGACCCACACGAGGTCGGTGAGCCGCCGGAGTAACGCTGCCGCGCAGGACCCTCCGGTGGGAGGATCACGGCTTGGGGGGCACAGGGTTTCGAGCTGTTGAGGGGAAGTCGCGACGGTTCTGGGAGCGGTGGCCGTCACCGGTGCGGCAGGGAACATCGGCTCAGCGGTGCGGCAAGCCCTGCGGCGCGAGGCGGCCAGGGTGCGCCTTCTCGACCGCGTGCCGCTGCACTTGGAGGCGGCGAACGGGAATCGGGCGAGTGGTCCTGGCCAGCAGCAACCGCGTGACCGGCTTACACCCGACGCAGTGCCTCACCGGGCCAGTTCGGGCTGTCCGTCATCTGCCTGCGCATCGGCAGTTGCGAGCAGGCACCCACCGAGCCCCGCCACCTGGCGAGGCGGCTGAGTCCACGCGACACCTTCGGCTACGTCAAAGCCGCGCTCACGGCGCCGGCTTCCACGCGGTTCGCCGCGGCGTACGCCGTCTCTGCCGATGCTCGCCGCTTCTGGCAGCTGCCGACGGAAGCGGAGTTGGACCACATCCCCGTCGACGACGCCGGAACCCACGCCGGACACATCCCGGGCGCCGACACCACCGCACCGCACGGGACTCCGCAGGACGGCCCCTACGCAACGCCGGAGTTCACCTTGCGGCACCTGCGGCCTTGAGAGCCGACCCGGGGTGCAGTCCCGAGCCTTCCCGCAACTACCGCATCACGCTGCGGGCTGCGGCTGGCGCAGTTCCGTCTGGCCGAAGAGGAGTGCGTAGCCGGTGGGGAGTTGGTGGAGGATGCGGGCGAGGAGGTCGGGCTCGGTGAGGCGGGTGACGACGGCGAGGACGGCACCGGTGTCCCAGCGGGCGATGGCCGGGCTGGTGTCGGTGCGGGCTGCCATGTCCTTGATGAAGCTCCAGCCGGTGAGCCGTTCGGTGGCGGGGATCTGGGCGGTCAGGGCCAGGGCGGCTTCGACGGGCAAGGCCTGGGC
>NZ_JBSGXU010000298.1:0-6573 GCF_053610205.1 Streptomyces sp. NPDC054932
GGCGCGCACTTGGCGCGCCGGGGCCGGCGTACGTGGTGCGGGGGTTTCAGTCACCCCCGCGACGGGAGCGAAAACGGAGTCCTGTGGGGCGACCTGCGGGGCCCTGCGGCCGGACGGAGCAGCAGGGACAGGACCACCGCGGACACCAGCACCGAGCCGATGAGGGTCGCGGTCAGGGTGTTGTGCCCCGGGCCCAGCGCGAAGTGGGTGAGATACGCCCCGAACAGCGCTCCCAGCACCCCGCTGACCAGCACGACTCTGAGGGAAGGCAACCGGCGCGCGAGCACCCGGGCGGCTGTCGCGGACAGGGCGAGGCCCAGGAGCGCGGAGCCGAGCACTTCCATCAGCAGCATGAGGTCTCTCCCATACGTCAGGGCAAACCAGGTCACTGCGGTCCTACCCGAAGCGGAAGAAACGGAAACGGCCCGGCGGGATCAACCGCCGGGCCGTTCACCACAGTTCTCAGAGCGCGCCGAAGCCGACCTTGCGCACGCTCGGCTCGCCCAGGTCGACATACGACAGGCGGTCGGACGGCACCAGGACCTTGCGGCCCTTGTTGTCGGTGAGGCTCAGCAGCGGCGCGGTGCCGGACAGCGCGGCGGTGACGATGCGCTCCAGCTCCTCGGCGCTCAGGTCGCTCTCCAGCACGATCTCCCGGGGTGCGTGCTGCACGCCGATCTTGACCTCCACGGCTTTGTCCCTCCGACGATCCGGTTCGCGCGATCAGCCGCGCCGTACGCGGTCCACATTAGCCCGGAGAGGGGACGCGGACCGCGCAGAGCGGACACGCTGGCAGCGAACAGTGGCCGATGGGGCCGCCGGCGCCGTGGGCGCCCGGCCCGTCAGGCCTCCGTGCCGTGCAGCGGGAAGCCGGCGATGCCGCGCCAGGCGAGGGAGGTCAGCAGGCCGACCGCCGTCTCGCGGGCGACCGGGCTCTCGCTGGAGAGCCAGTAGCGGGCCACGACCTGCGAGACCCCGCCCAGGCCCACGGCCAGCAGCATCGACTCGTCCTTGGACAGGCCGGTGTCCTCGGCGATGACGTCGGAGATGGCCTCGGCGCACTGGAGCGAGACGCGGTCGACGCGCTCGCGCACCGCCGGCTCGTTCGTCAGGTCGGACTCGAAGACCAGCCGGAAGGCGCCGCCCTCCTCCTCCACGTAGGCGAAGTAGGCGTCCATCGTGGCCGCCACCCGCAGCTTGTTGTCCGTCGTGGACGCCAGCGCGGTGCGCACGGCGAGCAGCAGGGCCTCGCAGTGCTGGTCCAGCAGCGCCAGGTACAGGTCCAGCTTGCCGGGGAAGTGCTGGTACAGCACCGGCTTGCTCACGCCGGCCCGCTCGGCGATGTCGTCCATCGCAGCCGCGTGGTAGCCCTGCGCGACGAAGACTTCCTGGGCCGCGCCCAGCAGCTGGTTGCGCCGGGCTCGGCGCGGCAGTCGCGTGCCCCGCGGACGCGCTGCCTCGGTCTGCTCGATGGCTGTCACGCCGCCTCCCACTTTCTCTAAGAACACAGTGCGCTCTGCGCCGCGCCGCCATCGTACTTTTCGGTAACCGAATCTGGAGGGTTCAAGCCGAGTTTTCTCGCGGTACGGACGGCCAGGAGGCGCTGGTCAGCGGTTTGATCAGCGGTTTGGTCGATGCTCGGTCGACTGCGGATCAGCGGTAGTCGTCCTCGTCCAGCGGCACCACCCGCGCCTGCTCGACGGCATCGCCGTCCGTGGCCTCGCCCACCGAGCCAACGGTGATCGGGTCGTCCTCGTCCGGCCGGAGATCGGCCAGCTGCTCCGCCACATCCGCCTCGGGCGCCTCAGGATCGAGGGATTCCGGAAACTGCTCCCGGAAGGTGTCCGGCTCCGCAGGGTCGACAGTCATGCCGCTCCCCTCGCTTCCTTGTGTTCACTTACGAGCCTAGGAGGATCGCGGAGGCACCGCTATATGGATCCGGCCGGTGTCTGTGACGGCGAACACAAGAGGAGGAGCGTGATCGTCTCGTAACATTGCCCGCATGTCTTCGACCGAGCTGCCGGGCGTACGGTCCACCGCCGAGCTGTCCTCCCAGGTGGGAGCCGTTCGGGTGGCCGAGGGGGAGCAACTGCGCACCGCCGTGCTGCCCGGGCTGGAACTGGCCGTCCGGGTCCGTCCACCCCTGCGCACCGGGCTGCCACCCGCTCTTTTCGTGCACGGACTCGGCGGTTCCTCGCAGAACTGGTCGGAGCTCATGGCGCGGCTGGCCGACACCGTCGACGGCGAGGCCCTGGACCTGCCGGGCTTCGGCTGGTCCCCACCACCCGCCGACCGGGACTACTCCGTCACCGCCTTCGCCCGCGCCGTCATCCGGCACCTCGACGCCGCCGGGCGCGGCCCGGTCCACCTGTTCGGGAACTCCCTCGGCGGAGCCGTCTCCACCCGCGTCGCGGCCGTCCGGCCCGACCTCGTGCACACGCTGACGCTGATCTCGCCCGCCCTGCCCGAGCTGCGCGTGCAGAAGTCGGCCGTGCCGACCGCCCTGCTCGCCCTGCCCGGGGTGGCCGCGCTCTTCAGCCGGATGACCCAGGGGCTCAGCGCCGAGCAGCGCACCCGTGGGGTGACGAACCTCTGCTACGGAGACCCCTCCCGGGTGACGCCCGAGGGATTCCGCAACGCCGTGGAGGAGATGGAGCGGCGGATGGCCCTTCCGTACTTCTGGGACGCGATGACCCGCTCCTCGCGCGGCATCGTCGACGCCTACACCCTCGGTGGCCAGCACGGACTGTGGCAGCAGGCGCAGCGGGTTCTCGCGCCCTCCCTGCTGGTCTACGGTGGCCGGGACCAACTGGTCTCCTACCGTATGGCGCACAAGGCGGCCGCCGCCTACCGCGGTTCGCGGCTGCTGTGTCTGCCGGAGGCCGGGCACGTGGCGATGATGGAGTACCCCGAGGTGGTGGCCGCCGCCTTCCGGGAGCTGCTGAGCGACACCGGAGCGGGCGAGGGTGACCGAAATACCGACGACGGCAGAGGCTGAGGACCGTGGGACGACATAGTCGCAAGGGCCCCGCCCCGGCACCCGCCCCGGCCCCCGTCCGGCCGCAGCCGGAGCCCGCGCCGCTGCCTTACGAGGAACCGCCCGCCGCTTACTGGCCCGAACCGACCGTCACCCACCAGGGGTACGTGTCCCAGGACCGGGCCTTCGCCGACGCGCGGACCGGCGGGCACCCCCAGCAGTACGAGTCGGGCGGTGCCTGGGGGGCCCACCCGGACTCCGTCTACGGGGACTGGCACGGCGTGCGCCGCGCGCCCGGCGCCGCCGCCGCCCCGCCGGCCGGAGCGGCTCCCGCCGGCCTCCTCGACTCCGACACCCCGGCCTTCGGCACCCCCGCGGTGGGCTTCCCGCAGGTCACCCTGGCGCCGCAGGCCGCACCCGCACCCGCACCCGCCCCCGTACCGGCGGCCGGCCCTGACCCCGTCACCTCCACCGGCTCGCACCGCCGGGTGCCCGGGCCGCGCAGGCCCGTCGACCCGGTCGAGCCCGCGGGCTCCTCCACCGTGCCCGTCGCGCCCGCCGAGCCTGCCGCGCCCGCCGCGGAGCAGCCCGGCTCCGGCCGCGGGCTGAAGGCCCGTACGTACACCGGCATGGCCGCCGTGGCCGTCACCACCGTCCTCGCCGTCGTCGTCGCGGGCCAGGTGGCCACGGACGGGGACGACAGCAGGACCGGTGCGCAGGCCGCCTCGGACGACAGCCGGACCGACGCGGCCGCCTCCCGCTCGGACGAGCGCTCGACACCGCAGGCGGCCACGCCCGCCGGGCCCGCGGCGCCGTCCGCCGTTGCGCCGGCGCCGGAGCTGACGTACGAGCAGAAGATGGCCGAGCAGCTGCCGATCGACCCGAAACTCACCGGGCCCGGCACCTTCGACACGGTGCCCGGTGTGGCCAAGGCCCCCGGCAAGGGCAAGCTCGTGCGCTACCGGGTCGACGTCGAGCAGGGCCTCGGCATGGACCCGCAGCTCTTCGCCGAAGCCGTCCACCGCACCCTCAACGACCCGCGCAGCTGGGCCCACGGGGGCGCGATGACCTTCGAGCGGGTACCGGGCGGCGAGGCGGACTTCGTGATCACCCTCGCGAGCCCCGGGACCACCGGTGTGTGGTGCGCCAAGTCCGACCTGGACGTCACCGTCGAGAACGTCTCCTGCGACTCCGCGTCGACCGACCGGGTCATGATCAACGCTTTCCGTTGGGCGCAGGGCTCCTCGACGTACGGGCCGGACCAGATGTTCGCCTACCGGCAGATGCTCATCAACCACGAGGTCGGCCACCGGCTCGGGCACGGGCACGTGAACTGCCGCACACCCGGGGCGCTCGCGCCGATCATGCAGCAGCAGACCAAGTCCCTCAACGTCAACGGGATCCAGTGCAAGGCCAACCCGTGGGTGTTCCCGGGCAGTTGATGCCCGGGCCGGATCCCCGCCCGTCGGCCCGGGCGGGGATCCGCGTTGACAATCCGTCCGATCATCGGCAATCGTTCTCCGCATGTCGCAGCACCACACCATGACCGCGAGCGCCGCCATTGAGCTGGCGCTGCTTGGTGTGACCGCGCACAGCGTGGCCGACATCTTCTGTCGCTGACGCCGACCCGCAAGCGCCGCGACACTTTTCGAGCTCCTTCGCCGCGCCCGGGTGCACGCACGCCCGCAGGCGCGGCTTCCTCATGCTTCGGTGCCGGATCCGGTACCGCCGTCGACCGCTGCCCCTCGCGTGGCCCTTCCGCCCTTCCTTCACGCCGAGAGGTCAACACACCCATGTCTTCCGCCGGACCCGCCCGTCATCTCATAGCGCGCCGCGTGGCCGCCGTCACCGTCAGCCTCGTCCTGGCCGGGGGCGCCGCGGCCTGCGGGCCCAAGGACGGTGCGGACAAGGCCGGTTCGGGCGACAAGCCGGGCGCCGCCGGGGGCGCGCCGCAGAAGGGCGGCACCCTGACCGTCCTCAACTCCGAGCCGCAGAGCGACTTCGACCCCGCCCGGCTCTACACCTCGGGCGGCGGAAACGTCCCCTCGCTGGTCTTCCGCACGCTGACCACCCGCAACCGCGAGGACGGCCCGGCCGGCACCAAGGTCGTCCCCGACCTGGCCACCGACACCGGAAAGGCCAACGCCGACGCCACCGAGTGGACGTACACGCTCAAGGACGGGCTGAAGTACGAGGACGGCACCCCGATCACCACCGCCGACATCAAGTACGGCATCGAGCGGTCCTTCGCCGCCGAGCTGTCGGGCGGCGCCCCGTACCTGCGGGACTGGCTGGTCGGCGGGGAGACGTACGAGGGCCCGTACAAGGACGGCGGCAAGGGACTCGACTCGATCGTCGTGCCCGACCCGAAGACGATCGTCTTCAAGCTCCGCAAGCCCGAGGGCGAGTTCCCCTTCGTCGCCACGCAGACGCAGTTCGCGCCGGTCCCCAAGGCCAAGGACACCGGGGTCAAGTACGAGGAGCACCCCGTCTCCTCCGGCCCGTACAAGGTCGTCAAGAACGACAACGACGGCGAGCACCTCACCCTGGAGCGCAACGAGCACTGGGACGAGAAGACCGACGAGGAGCGCAAGGCATACCCGGACAGGATCGACGTCCGCTCCGGTCTGGACGCCGCCGTGATCAACCAGCGCCTGACCACCAGCTCCGGCCCCGACGCCGCGGCCGTCACCACCGACACCAACCTCGGACCCGCCGAACTCGCCCAGATCGGCGACAACAAGGAGCTCGCCGGACGCGTCGGCACCGGCCACTTCGGCTACGTCAACTACCTGGCCTTCAACCCGAAGGTGGCCCCCTTCGACAACCCGAAGGTGCGCCAGGCCATCTCCTACGCGATCAACCGCACCAGCGTGATCAACGCCGCCGGCGGATCCGCGCTGGCCGAACCGGCCACCACCTTCCTGCCCGAGCGCGAGGCCTTCGGCTTCGCCCCCTACGACCACTTCCCGGCCGGAAGGACGGGCGACCCGGCCAAGGCCAAGGAGCTGCTGAAGGAGGCGGGCTTCCCGGACGGGATCTCCATCACCCTGACCCACTCCACCGCGCAGAACCGCCAGACCAGCCCCGAGGTCGCCACCGCCGTGCAGCAGGCGCTGGCCGCCGCCGGGATCACCGTCAAGCTGGAGGGCCTGGAGAACAACGCCTTCAACGAGAAGCGCTGGGACGTCAAGAACACCCCCGGCTTCTTCCTCTCCCGCTGGGGCGCCGACTGGCCGTCCGGCGGCCCCTTCCTCGCGCCGATCTTCGACGGGCGGCAGATCGTCACCAACGGCTCGAACTACAACCACGCGCAGCTGAACGACCCGGCCGTGAACGCCGAGATCGACGAGATCGCCAAGCTGACCGACCTCGCGGCGGCCGGCAAGCGCTGGGGCGCACTCGACAAGAAGATCGGTGAGCAGGCCCTGGACGTGCCGCTCTTCCACCCGGTCTACAAGCGGCTCGTCGGCAGGGACATCAAGAACGTCGTGATCAGCGACTGGACCGGCGTCCTCGACGTCTCGCAGGTCTCCGTCAAGTGAGCATCGCCCTCAAGCAGTCGGCACCTGAGCAGCCGGCGCCCGCGCCCGGGG
>NZ_JBSGXU010000299.1:0-6506 GCF_053610205.1 Streptomyces sp. NPDC054932
CGCCTCATCCGGAAAGTGACGGGCGGCGGCCGGGCGTAGGCGCGGGCGCGGCTGCGTGCGCCCGGACGCCCGGACGCCCGGACGCCGGATGCCCGGACGCCGGCATACCCGGGTGCCCGTATGCGGTGTGCCCGTATGCGGTGTGCCGGGTGCGGGCGGGGCGGGAACGGGGGGCGGCCCCGGCTTCCCTGTGGGGGGTCAGGGAGGCCGGGGCCGTGGGGAGCGGCGGCGGGGATCAGGTGATGGAGACGCCGCTGTCGATGCTGATGACCTGGCCGGTCATGCAGTCCTGGTCGAGGAAGAGGCCGGCGCTGCGGGCGACTTCCTCGACCGTGACGAAGCGCGGGATCGGGGCCTTGTCCTCCATGCCCTCGATGACGCGGTCCGGCAGGGTGCTGGTCATGCCCGTGATCATGAATCCGGGGGACAGTGCGTTCACCGTGACCCCGCGCCGGCCGCACTCCGCGGCGAGGGTGCGGGTGAAGCCGATCAGCCCGGCCTTGGAGGCCGAGTAGGCGGTCTGCCCGGCCGTCGCGATGATGCCCGACGGCGAGACGATGTTGATCACCCGGCCCCACCGCTGCCGCAGCATGTACGGGACCGAGGCCCGGGCGGTGTGGAAGGAGCCGATCAGGTTGGTCTGGATGACCTGTGCCCAGTCGGCCGGGTTCTGCATCGCCATCAGGCTGTCCTTGCGGATGGCCCCGTTGTTGACGAGTACGTCGACCGGGCCGAGTTCGCCGGAGATCTGCGCGTAGAGGGCCTGGGTGGCCTCCCACGAGCCGACGTCGCCGGTGACCAGCGCCGAGGGGTTGGTGAGTTTCTCCCGGACGGCCTCGGCGCCCTCCCGCGAGCTGTTGTAGTGGACGGCGACCCGGCAGCCCAGTGCGTCCAGTTCCAGCGCCAGGGCCTGGCCGAGGCCGCCCGAGGCGCCGGTCACGAGCGCGACCGGGGACTCGGGCCGCACGCCCGCACCGTTCTTGCTCATGCCGCGACACCGCCCCACTCCATGAGAATCGAACCCCAGGTCATGCCGGCTCCGAAGCCGGCCAGCAGGACCTTGTCACCGGTCTTGATCCGGCCTTCCTCCAGGGCCTCGGTCAGTGCGATCGGGATCGACGCCGAGGCGGTGTTGCCGTACTTCTGGAGGTTGGTGATCAGGGCCTCGGGGCGCAGGCCGGTGTGCGACAGGATCGAGTTGATGATCCGGATGTTGGCCTGGTGCGGCACGACGTGGTCGATGTCCGCGGCGTCCACCTTGGCGCTCTCCAGCGTCTCGCGCACCGTGCGGACGGTGTAGCGGACGGCGTTGAGGTAGATCTCGTTGCCGTTGATCTGTGCGTAGTGCAGGCCCGCGTCCAGGGTCTCCTGGGTGGTGGGCATCCGGCTGCCGCCGGCGAGGACCTTGAGGGAGCCGGTGCAGGCCCCGTCGGCGCCCAGGTTCCAGGCCTTGACCCGGTTCTCCGGGCCCGGCTGCAGGACGATGGCGCCTGCGCCGTCGCCGACGAGGATGGACAGGTCCCGGTCGGCCGGGTTGGCCGTCAGGGTGTGGGTGTCGGAGCCGATCAGCAGGATCGGCCGGGGGTCGATGGCGATCAGGGCCATGGCGGACACGAGCCCGTAGACGAAGCCCGCGCACTCGGAGTTAACGTCGTGCGCGCTGCCCGCGATGCCCAGTTCGTGGTGGACGAACGCGGAGGTCGCCGGGGACGGCTGCTCGGGCGTGGCGGTCGCCACGATGAGGTGGGCGATGTCCGCGCCGGTCAGGCCCGCCTTGTCCAGCGCGCGCCGGCCGGCCTCGACGGCCAGGGAGGCGGTGGTCTGCCCCGGGTCGACCGCCCGCCGCTCGCGGATGCCGCAGCGGCTGACGACCCAGTGCTCGTCGACGCCGAAGCGTGTCGCGAGTTCGGCACTGGTGACGATGCGTTCGGGTACGGACATGCCCCACCCGGTGATGTCGAAGCCGGTCACGTCACCCCTCGCTACGCCTGAGCCGGGACGAGATCGACGATCTTCGCGTACACGTCACGCAGGGTGGTCGTGTCGTCGAGGTCGGCGAAGAGCGACTCGTCGGCCGGAATGTGCGGGTACTGGTTCTGGAATCCGTACAGCCACTCCATCAGGTCCAGCGAGTCGACGTCCGCGATGTGCTGGAGCGGGGCGTCGGGGCTGACCTCCGCGGCACCCGAGACGGCCTCGAGCTGGCTCGCCAGTTCTTCGATGGTGGGCAGCGACATGGGGTCGGTCCTCTCTCGGCAATGCAACTCGGCAGTGCGTGTCTGGTTTTCGAGAGTGATGAAAGCCGCGCCCCCGCAAGGAACGCGCAACACGGTGCCGGATTGCTGCTGCGGGCCGTCTTGCGCCCACCTTGCGGGGCATCCGGTTTTCTCGACGCGAATTCGGAAAACAAGGCCCGCCGGACACGCAGGAAAGAGGATCAGGATGACAACGGTCGCCCCCAAGTCGGTGGACCCCGAGGTCGATGCGATCAGGCACCACTACGAGGTCAGCAACGATTTCTACCGGCTCCTGCTGGGCCCCACGATGATGTACTCCGGCGGCTACTGGGAAGACGGCGAGGACCTGGTCGCCACTCTCGACGAGGCGCAGGAGCGCAAGCTCGACAAGTTCGCCGAGCTCGCCGGCGTCCGTGCCGGCTCCACCCGGCGTGTCCTGGACATCGGCTGCGGCTGGGGCACGATGCTCAACCGCCTGACCACCGTGCACGGTGCGGAGCAGGCCGTGGGCCTGACCCTGTCGCGGACTCAGGAGGCCTTCATCGCCGGCCTGGACAACCCGCGGATCACCACGCTGGTCCAGAGCTGGGCCGACTACAAGGTCGCGGACGACAGCGAGAAGTACGACGCCGCGTTCTGCATCAACGCGCTGGAGCACTTCGTCTCCTCCAACCTGCCGCCCAAGGAGCGCACCAAGCGCTACCGGTACTTCTTCCAGCAGGTCGCGAACGCCCTGAACCCGGGTGCGAAGTTCGTGCTGCACACCATGACGGCCGAGGCGCTGCCGATGAACCGGGCGCTGCTGGACGACCTGAAGTTCCTGCAGCGCTCGGAGTTCGAGGGCTGCCACATCCCGCACCTGAGCGAGCTGTCCGCCGCCGCGGAGGGCCTGTTCGAGATCGACGAGGTCGTCAACGAGCGCGAGTCGTTCGCGATGGCGTGCCGTGCCTGGCTGGTGCTGCTGGCCGAGCGCCGGGACGAGGCCGTGGCCCTGGAGGGCGAGGAGGTCGTCTCCCGGTTCGAGCGCTACCTCGACATCTTCGCGTACACGCTCGAGGACAAGTTCTTCAACAACTTCCGCGTCACCATCACGCGCCGTTAAGGAGGCCGACGTGACGAGCATTCTCGAACCGGCCAAGGACGGCGGGGCGCGTACGGGCACCGAGAGGCGTCCCGGCGGCCACGGCCCGACCCGGCACCTGCGGGTCGCGGTCATCGGCACCGGTTTCTCGGGGCTGGGCACCGCCGTCCGGCTGCTGCAGTCGGGCATCGACGACTTCCTGGTGTTCGAGCGGGCCGATGAGGTCGGCGGCACCTGGCGCGACAACAGCTATCCGGGATGTGCGTGCGACGTCATGTCCCACCTCTACTCGTTCTCCTTCGCCCGGAATCCGAACTGGAAGTCGACGTTCGCCTCGCGGGACGAGCTGTTCGCGTACCTGCGGGAGACGGCCGACCGGTTCGGGGTGCGCCCGCACATCCGGTTCGGGCACGAGCTCGAGGCCGCCCGCTGGGACGAGGGCGAGCGGCACTGGCAGATCGAGACCTCCCAGGGCCGGTACACCGCGCAGTTCCTGGTGACCGGCACCGGCTACCTCAGTGAGGCGGCCGTGCCGGACATCCAGGGCCTGGCGGACTTCGAGGGCAAGGTGTTCCACTCCTCGAACTGGGACCACGGCCACGATCTGGCCGGCCGCCGTGTCGCCGTCATCGGTACGGGCGCCTCGGCGATCCAGTTCGTTCCCGCCATCCAGCCCGAGGTCGGGCATCTGGACCTCTACCAGCGCACCCCGGCGTGGATCGGCCCCAAGCCCGACAAGGCCAACAGCCCGCTGCACACCGCGATGCTGCGTTCGCTGCCCGGCTACCAGCAGTTCCGGCGGGGCTTCAACATGTGGGGCCGGGAGATCCTGGCGTTCTTCTGGAAGCGCCCCAAGCTCGCCGAGAAGGTCCAGAAGATGGCGAGCGACCACCTGGAGAAGTCGGTGGCGGACGAGGCGCTGCGCAAGCGGCTGACCCCGGACTACCTGGTGGCGTGCAAGCGGCTGCTGTTCTCCAACACCTGGTACCCGGCGATCCAGCAGCCCAATGTGGAGATCGTCACCGACGGCATCGCCGAGGTCCGCGCCAAGTCGATCGTCGGTTCGGACGGGGTCGAGCGCGAGGTCGACACCATCATCCTGGGCACCGGTTTCCAGGCCACCGACCGGCCGGTCGCGCGCCGGATCTGGGGCAGGGACGGGGTGCAGCTGCGCGAGGCGTGGAAGGACGGGATGTCCGCGCACCGCGGTACCACGGTCGCCGGGTTCCCGAACCTGTTCATGCTGCTGGGTCCGAACACGGCCCTGGGCCATTCCTCGCAGACCGTGATGATCGAGGCGCAGGTCCAGTACGTCGTGGACTCCCTGAAGCAGGTCGAGAAGCGGGGCCTGTCCAGCATCGAGGTCCGGCAGGAGGCGCAGGACGCCTACAACCGCAGGCTCGATGAGCACCTGGAGGGCACGGTCTGGATGTCGGGCGGCTGCAGGAGCTGGTACCTCGACGCGAACGGCCGCAACACCTCGATCTTCCCGACGTACACCTGGCGCTTCCGCCGGGGCACCAAGCGCCTCGACCTGAGCGAGTACCAGCTCGCTTCCCAGGTACGCAGCACCAAGCCGGTACCTCACCAGTAGGAGACGTACGAAGATGAGCAGCACCCACAGAACTGCCGCGGGCACCGCCGCCGAGCCGTCCCGTCGCCGGGTCCTGGGCGGGATCGCGAGCACGGCCGTCGCGGTCGTCGGCTGGAACGCCGTGAGCCAGACCTGGGCTACGGCCGCCGAGGCCGCCGGCAACGCCGATGTCGTCCCCGTGCCGGGACTGGTCGGCACGCTGGAGACGACACCGGGCGTGGTCGACGCCTTCGCCAACGACTTCGGACACCTTTTCGACGGCGCCCCGAGCAAGCCGTGGGCCGTGCTGCGGCCGGGCGGCGTGGACGACATCGTCAAGATCGTCAACTATGCCCGGGCGAACGGCATCAAGGTCGCCGTCAACGGTCAGGGCGGTACCGGTGACGACATCGAGTCGCACTCGGTGTACGGGCAGGCGCGCGTCCCGGGCGGTATCTCCATCGACGCCAAGGGCATGTCGAGGATCCTGTCGATCGGCAGTGACCACGCGGTGGTCGAGGCCGGTGTGACGTGGGGTCAGCTGACGGACGCGGCGCTCGCGGTGGGCAAGACCCCGCCGGCGCTGCCGGACTACCTGTACATCTCGGTCGGCGGGACGATCAGCATCGGCGGGATCGGCGGCACGGTGCAGCGGTACGGCCTGCTGTGCGACACCGTGCAGTCCATCGACATCGTCACGGGTGACGGCAAGCTGGTCACCGCGACGGCGACGCAGCGCACGGAGCTGTTCAACGCGGCGCTGTCGGGCGGCGGCCAGGTCGGCATCATCGTGCGGGTCAAGGTCAAGCTGATCCCGGCGCCGAAGCGGGCCGTCATCTTCAGCCTGTACTACAACACGGTGGAGCAGTACCTGATCGACTCCGAGCGGGTGCTGGCCGACGGCCGGTTCGAGGTCCACGCGGGCGAGATGCAGCGGACTCCGGACAACTCGGGCTGGCGTTACAAGCTGGAGGTCGGGGCGACGTACAACACCACGCCGCCGAACCGGACCCGGCTGTTGTGCGACCTGCAGGACGTGCGGTCGGAGGCGGTCATCGAGGACGTGACGTTCCGGGACTACATGTTCCGGCTCGACGCGTACGAGGCGTACCTGAAGGAGGGCGGCCACTGGTACACGCCCAAGCCGTGGCTGAGCATGTTCCTGCCGGCGTCGAAGACGAAGCAGTTCATGAAGCTCGTGGAGCAGGAGCTGGATGCGAGCTCGCTGGGCGGCGGGTTCCTGCTCTTCTACCCGTTCTTCTCCTCGAAGATCAAGCGTCCGCTGGCGATGATGCCGAACGAGTCGGTGGTCTACCTCTTCGACCTGCTGCGGTTCCCCAACCCGGGCGAGCCGAACATCCAGGGGATGATCGACCAGAACCGCCGTCTGTACGACATCGCGGTGGGGCTGGGCGCGAAGCGCTATCTGGTGGGTTCGATCCCGATGTCGGGCGCGGACTGGAAGAAGCACTTCGGGAACCGGTGGACCGGTTTCGTGAACGCCAAGAAGAAGTTCGACCCGAACAACATCTTCACTCCCGGGCAGGGCTTCTTCGCCTGACGGCGGGAGCCTGGCCGGTCGTGGAGTCCCGGCGGCGGGGGCGGGGAGAGGGAC
>NZ_JBSGXU010000300.1:0-6445 GCF_053610205.1 Streptomyces sp. NPDC054932
ACGACCGCCGGGGGGCGGCCGCGGGCGCGAGCACAGGTGCCGGTGCCAGCGCCGCATGAACCGAGCGCGCCGCCGGTGAGTCCGGTCCGCCGCCCGGCCGGCCGGGGCCGTCACCACGAGGGCCCCGGCTTCGGCAGCGCACGCGAAGGGCGGCGGTGTTCGGCATGCCGGCCCGCGCACGGCCGCGGACCGCGGATGCGATGGAATAGCCGGGTGGCGAACTGGGCACAGATGTACGACAGCCGCGGGGACGTCGATCGCGTTCCCGCGCTCCTGCGTCACGTCGAGCGTGGGGACGACGCTGCCGCATGGGAGGAGCTGGAGCGCCGGCTGATCGTCGGGGCTCCCCTCGCGTTCCCCGCGAGCTTCGCCGCGCTGCCGCGTCTGGTGCGCCTCGCGCCCGGGAGCGGGCGGGCCCGGAGGCTGGCCGGCAGGATCGTGCGGTACGCGGCAGCGAGCCACGGGTGCGACGATCTGGTGGAGGACTGCGCCGCCGCCGTCAGCGAACTCGGCACGCTGCTGGACCACGAATTGCGGTCACGACCGCAGCACTACCTCGAAGCCTTCCTCGACCGGCTCGCCACCCGTCAGCAGTACCACTGGGCGGCCGTCCTCACGGACTCCCCGGACGCCTCCCTCGAGGTCGGCTGCCCGCACTGCCCCGTGGAGGTGACGATCGCCTTCGGGGCGCACGGACGCCACTCGGCGATCCGTCACTGGCAGCTGGGCGACGTGGAGCGGCGCGCGCTGCGGCCGGCGTCCCCCGAAGATCTGTCCGGCACCGGGCGGTGGATGTACGAAACCGCCGTTCGCGACGGGCGGGACGTGCTGGCCGACGGGATCACCCGGCTGTTCGGACGGGCGGAGTGCCCTCGCTGTGCCAGCGTTTTCACCGTCGCCGAGGCGTACACGGCCGCGAACCGCCCCGTCATGTGAGCGGCGGCCGGCCGTGGCTCAGGACGTCAGGCGGTGGACCAGGACGGGTTTCACGGCCGGGACCGGCGCCGCCGTCCCGGTCTCGATCAGCTCGTGCACGGCGTCCGCGATCTGCGCGGCCGACGGCAGGTCCAGCCGGACCGTGGTGAGCGCGGGCTGCTGGAGCGCGGAGAGGACGAGGTCGTCACAGCCGACGAGGGCGACCTCGTCCGGTACGGCGATGCCCTCGGCCCGGAGCGCGTGCAGCAGCAGGGCGGCGTACTCGTCGTTGTAGGTGAAGGCGGCGTCCAGGTCGAGGCTGCGCCACCGCCGGGCGAGGGCGCTCGCGGACTCCCTGGTGTAGGCCAGCTCCACCGGGGTGACCGTGGCCATGTGCCGGGCCGCGACCGACTCGGCGCCCGCGAGGCGCGGCTCGGCGAGGGTGCCGAGGCCGCGCTCCTGGGGCATGACCACGCCGATCCTGGTGCGGCCGCGCGCGATGAGGTGTTCGGCCGCGGTGGCGCCGATCCGGGTGTGGTCGAATCCGATGGTGTGCACTCCCTCGACGGGGTGGGCCGCGAAGGCCAGCAGGCCGCGCACCCCCGCGCGGCCCAGCACCTCGGCCGCCTGGGCCGTGAAACGGTCGCCGTCCAGGGCGACGACGGCCGCGGGGCGCAGTTCGGCCCAGGCCCGGGCGGCGTCGAGGGGGTCGGCGAAGCGGCCCGCATGCAGCACGGCCGTGTAGCCGAAGCGGTCGAGCTCGCTGTGCAGGTCGTCCACCCAGTCGCTGACCAGGCGGCCTATCGCGGAGATCGACGCGGGCATCAGGACGAGGTTGCTGCGGCCGGCGCGCAGGGACCGGGCGGCGGCGTGCGGTACGTAGCCGAGCTGCTTGGCCGCGTCGAGCACCCGGGCGCGGGTGCTCGCGCTGACCCGGTGGCCCTGGGTGTCGTTGAGGACGAAGGAGACCGTGGCGCGCGAGACCCCGGCGAGGCGGGCCACGTCGGCGCTGGTGACGGATGCGGGGACGTGTGTGTCTTTGGCCATGACGTCCCTCGACGCTCCTTCTGCTCGGATTCTGCTCGGGGGTTCTGCTCGGGCGGCTCCTCCCTTTTCAGGTTACACGAGTCAAATCAGGGCGTCGGGGTGTGCAGGAGCCTGGAGGAGCCCGCGAGGTCGTCGAGGGCGGTCACGACCGAGTCGAAGCGCATCGTGGTGCGGGACCGCGTGTCGTACGGGCGCCACTGCGGCAGGTCGGGGTGGTTGGGGTCACCGGTGCGGACGAAGGCGATCCAGGCCCGGTGCATGGCGTACGCGAGGCCGTCGCGGACGGCGGGAGCGAGGCCCGCCAGGAAGGGTGCGTGCGACCACTGGTCGAAGTTGTCGAAGACGAAGGGGAGTTCGAGGCAGTGCGCGGCCCCGAGCCGGCCCTCGTACGCCGGGGTGGGAAGGTCGAACTGATAGGCCCAAACGGGACGGTCCGACGCGCCGCGCGCCTCGGCCAGCCGCACCGCCGGCACCCGGAAGAGCTCGTCGGTGATGAGGTCCATGAGGACATCGGCCGGACGCGCCCCGGGCCGGGCCCGCTCGTACGCCGCGTACACGCCCTCCGCGGCCTCGCTCCCGAAGGTGTTCGCGATCCGGTCGGTCACCTCCTCCCGGGTGGCGGCGGCGTACCCCTCGTCGAGGGCGAACCCGAAGTTGGCCTCCTCCCGCGTCCAGCCGATCATGACGTCGATGCCGGCCGCCGCTCCGCCCAGCAGGGCCTGCACGGGGTGGTCGTGGAGGGTGACTCCGTCGATCACGGGCAGGAAGGGCGTCGGCCAGTAGCCCCACCGCACGGTCTGCGCGAACAGTCCGGCGCCCGCTGCGATCAGCTCCGGCCAGGGCAGTGTGCGCAGCTCCTCCAGGTCCTTGGCGCCGGCGAGCTCCAGGTAGGCGGCGGTGCGCTCCAGATACGCGTCCGGACCGGGGAGGTCCAGCCCGAAGGGCGGGCTCTGCAGGATCACCCGCCGGATCAGGCCCTCGGCCTGCGGGTGGCCGGCGAGGGCGGCGGTGGACACCGCGCCGCCGGACTGTCCGGCGACCGTGATGCAGTCCGGGTCGCCGCCGAAGGAGGCGATGTTCTCCTTCACCCAGTGCAGGGCGGCGAGCTGGTCGGTGAGCCAGAAGTTGCCGCCCCCGTCGCCCCCGTCCCCCTCTCCGGGGTAGAGGTAACCCAGGGGCCCGATGCGGTAGTTGATGCTCACGACGACGAGGTCGCCGTCGCGCGCGAAGGTCTCGCCGGAGTAGCCGGGCAGCGAGCCGGAGCCGGACACGAAGCCGCCGCCGTGGATCCAGACCAGTACCGGGCGCCGGTCCCCGTCGGCGGCGGGCGTCCAGAGGTTGAGGGTCAGGCAGTCCTCGTCGAAGGGGGGCGACCCGTGCCCGCCGAGCACCGGGTCGCCGCCCTCCATGTACATCTGCGGCGCGCTCGGGCCGTCGGCGGTGGCGTCCCGCGTGCCGCTCCAGCCGGCGTGCGGCTGCGCGGGCCTCCAGCGCAGGTCACCGACCGGCGGGGCGGCGTAGGGCACGGCACGGAACACCGTGACGCCGCCCTCGGTCGCGCCGCGCAGGCGGCCTGCGGGCAGGTCCACCGCCGTCGGGTCCTGACCTGGGGAGTGGGGCATGAGCCGTTCCTTCCTCGCTGCCGCGCGCTCGGTGCGCGCCACCCGACCGAGAATATGGCGTGAATTTGTCGAACGTCAACGCTTCACGATATCCGGCGCTTCCGGGTCGCTCCTCACAGCCACAGACTGTTGGAGGCCATCCGTTCCGCCTCCACCTCCAGCAGCGGCGCGAAGATCCGCCACAGCACGAGACAGGCTCCGACGCCGACGAGCACTCCGGCGAAGGTGTCACTGAGCCACTGGGCGTGGAGCCAGGTCCGGCTCCCCATCATGGCGAGGACGTACGACGCGCCGAACGCCCACCACCAGCGTCGCGCACGCGGCGGGAACACCACCACCGCAACGGCGATCACGAGCGTCACGGCGCCGAACACCTGCCCGGACGGGTACGAGCCGTCGTTCACCAGGACCCACGGATGCGGCGGCCGCGGCCGGTCGGCCAGTTGCTTGAGGGGCAGGAGCACCACGAGGTTGGCGACGACGGTGACCACGAAGACGAACAGCCCCGAGCGCCAGCGCCCGTAGACGCAGAGGCAGCCGATCAGCAGGAGCGGCAGGACCATGCCGAGCGGGCCGCCGAGCCGGTCGAGGACGGTGACGAATGCGCCCGGCCCGTCGGATCCCGCGGATCCCGCGGCGGCGGAGTCGTTGACCGAGGCCGCCCAGCGGTCGTCGAGCCCCTGGAAGAAGGGGCTGGGGTCCAGCCGGAGCAGCAGCCCGGCCAGGAGCACCAGGAGCAGGAGAGCGATCCCGAGGCCGAGCGCATGACGCGGCGGGGCCGCAGGAAGGTGGTGCCGGGGCGGGCGCATCGGGAGGGGCGGCCGGGACGGCGGCACCGAGGAGGGCGAGGGGAACATGGCGGGCCTTTCACGGTCGTCTCCCCAGGCGGTGGGGGCACGCGGAGAGCAGGCACGGGAGCGCGGAACGGGGGGAGCGGGGAGGGGGAGGAGGGAGCGGGGAGGGGGAGCACGCAGGAGCAGAGGGGGAGCGTGAGGGAGCGGGACGCGGCGGGATGCGGCCGAGGGTCGCGGGATCACGGCAGGAGGCGCACGGGGCCGCGGGGAACCACCCGGCGCCGCCGGGGCTCGAAGCCCTCCGGCCGCCGGGTCGTCGCGGTGCGGCACGGAGTATTGCCGATTCGTCACGACCGCCACAAGAGCAAGAGGGCTTCTCGACATTCTTGCCGTGCGCGATGGCCGCAAAGTGGTGGTTACACGTCTTGCCATGTCGACCCATGCGTCGGTCACGATCTGCACAACGACCCGCCGCAGGCTCTGGCGGAGCCCGGAAATGGGTGCTACACAGTGTCCACCGCACTTGGTGACACGTGTAACAACATCACGTTACGAACGGCGTCCGCCACCGCACCCCCGGCGACAACGCCGCCCGGCGCCCGCTCATGGGCCGCCCCCCTCTTCCCCGCACGCCACCTCCCCGCTCCGTCCCCCGAGGAGTCGTCATGGCCACGCCCGAAGTCGTCGAACCGTCCGTCCCCCCGACCGGGGAAACCGCCCCCCGGCGCGCTCTCCTGCCCCTGTTGCTGGTCGCCAACTCCGCGATGATGGCGCTCTACATGGGCGTCGGCTCCGTCCTGCTGCCCACCCACATCGCCTCGATCGCCCCGGACGACAAGGTCGCCGTACTCGGCCTGATCGGCGGCATCAGCGCGGTCTTCGCCACCGCCTTCAATCCCATCGCCGGCGCCCTCTCCGACCGCAGCGGACGGCGCAACCCCTGGATCCTGGGCGGCGGCCTGGCCTCGCTCCTCTGCCTGGCGCTCCTGGGCAGTGCGAGCACCGCGCTGCTCGTCGGCATCGGCTGGTGCCTGATCCAGGCGACCATGAACGTCTTCCAGGCGGCGGTCACCGCGATCGTGCCCGACCGGATCCCCGCCGCCCGCCGGGGTACCGCGTCCGCGCTGGTCGGGCTCGGTCTGCCCATCGGCGGTACGGCCGGCGTGCTCATCGCCTCCCAGACCGCGGACCAAATGCGCACCGGCTACCTCGTCCTCGGCGCGGTCGTCGCCGGGTCCGCGCTGCTGCTCTCCCTCTTCTGCCGGGACGTACCGCGCGCCGAGGAGGCCGCCGCCGCTCCCGCCAGACCCCGGGGCGCCCAACTGGCCGCCTTCCTCTCGGCCCTGGCCAACCACGACTTCCGCTGGGCCTTCATCGGCCGGGCCCTGATGGTCCTCGGCTACTTCTCCGTCGTCGGCTACCAGCTGTACATCCTCGGCGACCACATCGCGCTGCCCGACGGACTGACCCCGCCCGCCGCGATGGCCGTCCTGACCCCGGTCTCGATGGTCGCGATGGCCGTCTCCACCGTGGTGGGCGGTCTGCTGTCCGACCGCTGGAACCGCCGCAAGGTGTTCGTCGGCGTGTCGGCCGCCCTCGCCGGGCTCGTCATGGTGGTCCCCGTGATCAGCCCGACCTGGACCGGCATGCTCGTGTTCAGCGCGCTCAACGGACTCGCCTTCGGCTGCTTCATGGCCGTCGACACCGCGCTCGTGACCCTGGTCCTCCCGCGCGCCGAGGACGCCGCCCGCGACATGGGCGTCCTCAACATCGCGAACGCGGGGCCGCAGATCATCGCCCCGTTCGTCGCCTCGGCCGTCGTCACCGGCCTGGGCGGCTACACCCCGCTCTTCCTCGTCGGCGGGGCCCTCTCGCTGGTCGGCGCGCTCGCCATCCTCCCGATCCGCAGCGTGCGCTGACCTCCTCCCCCGGGCCCGTCCACAGCTCCGGCGGGGGGGCCGCCCCGGGGGGGGGGCCCCCCGGGGCCCCCCCCCCCCAACCCCAAGAACCCAGACCCCCCAACAGCCACCCCGGTGAAGCAAACCCGGTAAGAACGGGGGCCCCCCC
>NZ_JBSGXU010000301.1:0-6401 GCF_053610205.1 Streptomyces sp. NPDC054932
GTGGGAGCCCGTCGGCTCCCACCGCCCCTCCGGCGTTCCAGGGGGCATCACGCGGCCCACGCCGCCAGGGCGTCGAAGTCCTCGCGGACCAGCCCGATCCGTTCGTCGATGCGCATCAGCAGGGCCTGTGCCGGGTGGCGCTGGTCGACGTACTCGCGGTCCATGTCCGTGATGTCGTCGTCGATCCACGCGAAGGGCCGCGCACCCGCGTACTCGAGGATGTACTGGGTCTTCCAGAAGGTGCCGCGCGGCGCCCGGCCGTGCATCGCCGGCCAGTCGATGAAGGGGAGTTCGGGCAGTCCCAGGTGCGGGCCTATCCACTCGTTCGCCTCGTCCTTCCACGTGGTGGCCCAGACCAGCTCGTAGCGGTCCGCGAGGGCGAGCAGCTCCGCCCCGTGGCCGTGGTTCAGCCAGACCCGCAGCGGCTTGGCCTGCTCCGCCGCCGTCCAGCCCGTCGGGCGCATCCGATGGGTGCTGTACCCCTCCGGGCGGCGCGTGGCCCTGGCCGCGTAGGGGTTCAGCGGTCCGTCGACATCGATCAGCAGCAGTGGCTTCATCTCGGCAGGATTCCGTTCCGGCCGCCCTCGGGCAGCTCATTTTCGCGAGGAATGAGACATGGACGTCTCATTCGGGGTATTCTTGTCTCATGGCCATGGATCGTGACCAGGTGCTCCGCGATGCGGCCGCCCTGCTTTCCCGCAAGTCGACCGCCACGATGGACGAGGTCGCCCGCGCCGCCGGCATCGGGCGCGCGACCCTCCACAGACACTTCGCCGGGCGCGACGCACTCGTACGGGCCCTCGAAGAACTCGGCATCCGGGAGTTCGAGGTGGCGTTCGACAACGCCCGCCTCGACGAGGGCACGGCGGTGGAGGCGCTGGGGCGCCTGGTCGCCGAGTCCGAGCCCAACGCCCAGCTGCTGGCCTTCCTCGTCACCGAGAACCAGCTGTTCGAGGGCGACGAGGTCAACGCGGGATGGGCCCGGCTCGACGCCCGCGTCGGTGCGCTCTTCCGGCGCGGCCAGGAAGAGGGCGACATCCGGATCGACCTGAGCCCGGCATGGCTCACCGAGGCGCTCTACGCCCTCGTTGGCGCCTGCGCCTGGGCCGTGATGGACGGCCGGGTCGCCGCCAAGGACTTCCAGTACATGATCACCGAGCTCTTGCTCGGTGGCGCCAGACGGAGTGTGGAGAAATGAGCAGCACCCAGCAGCTGAACAGCCCGATCGGGACGGAGACCAAGAGCCGCGGCCGCTGGCTCGCCCTGTGCGTGCTGGTGCTCGCCGTGCTGCTGGTCGCCGTCGACGCGACCGTACTCGGTCTCGCCACGCCCGCACTCTCCGAGGACCTCAAGCCGTCCGGCACCCAGCTGCTCTGGATAGGCGACATCTACTCCTTCGTCATCGCCGGACTCCTGGTCTCCATGGGCAGCCTCGGTGACCGCATCGGCCGCAAGAAGCTGCTGCTCACCGGCGCCGTCGCGTTCGGTGCCGTGTCGGTGCTCAACGCCTACGCGACCAGCCCCGAGATGATGATCGTCGCCCGGGCCCTGCTCGGCGTGGCCGGTGCGACCCTCATGCCGTCCACCCTCGCCCTGATCCGCAACATCTTCCACGACCCCAAGGAGCGCAGCCTCGCGATCGGCATCTGGGGGGCCACCGCCTCGGCCGGCGCGGCCGTCGGCCCGGTCGTCGGCGGAGCCCTCCTGCAGCACTTCTGGTGGGGCTCGGTCTTCCTGATCAACCTCCCTGTGATGATCGCCCTGGTCCTCGTCGGAATCAAGCTGCTTCCCGAATCCAGGAACCCGGTCGCCGGCCCCTGGGACCTCGTCAGCGTCGGTCTCTCCCTCGTCGGCGTGATCAGCGTGGTCTATGCCGTCAAGGAAGCCGCCACCCACGGCATCACCTGGGAGGTCGCGGCCACCGCGGCCCTGGGCGCCGGTGCGCTGTACGCCTTCGTGCGCCGTCAGTTCGCCCTGCCGTCCCCGCTGCTCGACATGCGGCTCTTCAAGCACCGCGGCTTCTCCGGCGCGGTCCTCGCCGACCTGCTCACCGTCTTCGGCCTCTCCGGACTGGTCTTCTTCCTCTCCCAGTTCCTGCAGCTCGTCCAGGGCCGCGACCCGCTGGAGGCGGGCCTCGCCGAACTGCCGGCCGCCATCGGCGCGGTGGTCACCGGCCTGATCGCCGGCCGGTACGCCCGCCGGTACTCGGTACGGTCCATCGTGGCCGGCGGCCTCGGCGCCATCGGCCTGGCCCTCGCCGTGCTGACCGTGATCCACAAGGAGAGCGGTTACCCGCTGCTCGGTGCGGCGCTGCTCGTCGTCGGCCTCGGCGCCGGCTTCTCCTTCACCGTCACCGCCGACGTGATCCTCTCCAGCGTCCCCAAGGAGCAGGCCGGTTCGGCCTCCGCCGTCTCCGAGACGGCGTACGAGCTCGGCGCCGCCCTCGGCATCGCCCTGCTCGGCTCCATCGTCACCGGCGTCTACCAGGGCTTCACCGCCCCGGCCTCGGTCGCGGGCCCGGTCGCCGACGCCGCGCACGAATCCCTCGGCGGGGCCGTCGAGGCCGCGAAGGCACTGGACCCGCACACCGCCCAGGTGATGGTCGGCGCCGCCCAGGACGCCTTCGTGGACGGGCTGCGGCTCGCCTCCGGCGTCGGCGCGGCCGTACTGCTGGCCACCGCCGTGGCCGCCTGGTTCCTGCTGAAGGGCCAGCGGCTCCAGGAGGGCGTCGAACACTGACGCCCCGCCAAAGGGTGAGGTCCCCGGCCGAGTTGACAGTCCGTCCGGCCGCGGGACACCATCCCGGCGATGGAGATCAACGACCTGACCCCGGCCGAGCGCCGCGTCTGCGACGCCTTCGTGCTGGGAGAAGGCGTCGACTTCCGTGAAGGCCCGGACGAGGACGCGGTGGACGGGGCAACCTGGGGGCCCGAGCGGACCCTGCGCGCCGAAGTCCTCTGCGCCCTGCTGCTCGGCAGGACCGCGGCCACCGGCCGGGTCCCGGGGCTCAACGTCCGGGGTGCCCGGATCACCGGCAAGATCAACCTCAAGTACGCCGACATCGAGCACGCGATCCGCCTGCGGGCCTGCTGGTTCGAGCGCAAGCCCGTCCTGTTCGGGGCCCGGCTGCGCGCGCTGTCGCTGAGCGACTCGGCCCTGCCCGGTCTGACCGCCTCCACCCTCACCGTCGACGTCGCGCTGCGGATGTCCTGCTGCCGCATCACCGGCCCGGTGCGGCTCGCCGGCGCCCGGATCGCGGGCGGCCTCTTCCTCCACCAGGCCGTCATCGGCGCCCCCGGCGCCGCCGACGAGCCGCCGCTGCAGCTCAACCATGCCGACATCGGCACCGACGTCATCGCCACGGAACTCACCGTCCACGGTCAGACGCGCATGAACGGGGCCACCGTCGGCGGCCGGATCCAGCTCGACCGGGCCCGGCTGCTCGCCCCCGGCGGAGCCGCCCTGCACGCCGAGAACCTGACCGTCGGCACCGACCTGCGCGCGCACCGGCTGAAGGCCCAGGGCATGGTCAACCTCACCGGCTCCCGCATACCGGGCCAGGCCAACCTCAGCCGTGCCGACCTCGCCCACCCGGACGGGACCGCCCTGCGCGCCTCCAGCTGTGCGATCGGCGAGCTGTGGCTGCGCCGGTGCGACCGGATCCGGGGCGACGTGAACCTGCGCCGCTCCACCCTCGACCTGCTCCACATCGATCCGGAGACCTGGCCCGCGCGCATCGCCATCGACGGCCTCACCTACCGGACCCTCGCCCCCCACCTGCCGGCGGAGCAGCGACTGCCCGCGCTGGAGCGGGAGGAATCCGGATACCTCCCGTACGCCTACGAACAGCTCGCGGCGGCCTACCGTACGGCGGGCGACGAGGCGGCCGCCCGGACCGTCCAGCTGGCGAAGCTGCGCCGGCACCGCCACACCCTGCCCCGGCCCACCCGGGCGTGGGGGCTGCTCCAGGACGTCACCGTTGGCTACGGCTTCCGGCCGCTGCGCGCGGCGGGGTGGCTGCTGGCGTTACTGCTGACGGGGTCGGTCGCGTACGGGATCGACCCGCCGCGCGCGCTGAAGGCGGGGGAGGCGCCGGACTTCAACGCGGTCTTCTACACGATCGACCTGATGGTGCCGATCGTCAGTTTCGGCCAGGAGGCGGCCTTCGCGCCGAGCGGCTGGCACCAGTGGCTCTCGTACCTGCTGATCGTGACCGGCTGGATCCTCGCCACCACCACGGCGGCGGGTGTCAGCCGGTCGCTCCAGCGCCAGTAGCAGGACCTCAGGCGGCCTTCGCCTTGGTGGCGTACATGTCGACGTACTCCTGGCCCGACAGGCGCATGACCTCGGCCATCACCGAGTCGGTGACGGCGCGCAGCACGTAGCGGTCGCGGTCCATGCCCTCGTAGCGGGAGAACTCCATCGGCTCGCCGAAGCGGACGGTGACCCGGCCCGGGCGCGGCATGCCGGCGCCGCCGGGCTGCAGCTTGTCGGTGCCGATCATCGCGAACGGCACCACGGGGGCGCCGGTCATCAGGGTCAGACGGGCGATGCCGGTGCGGCCGCGGTAGAGCCGGCCGTCGGGGGAGCGGGTGCCCTCGGGGTAGATGCCGAAGATCTTGCCCTCTTCGAGGATGCGGCGACCGGTCATCAGGGCCGCGACACCGCCGTTCGCACCGTCACGGTCGACGGGGATCATGCCGGAGCCGGTGAAGAACCAGGCCATGGCGCGGCCCTTGATCCCCTTGCCGGTCACGTACTCGTCCTTGCCGATGAAGTGGACCGTGCGGTCGCACACCAGCGGCAGGATCATGGAGTCGATGAAGGTGAGATGGTTGCCCGCCAGAATCACCGGCCCGGAGCCGGGGATGTTCTCGATGCCCTCCACGCGGGTGCGGAACATCATGCGCATGACCGGTCCGACAGTGGCTTTGATGAGCTTCGTACGGAACAACGTGGGCCCTCCGGCATCGAAAAGCGGTTCGCGCACCCACCCAGCGGCGGTAGCGCAGGTGAGGACGATACTCGCGGGTCAGCTCCTGGCGCACATCGGGTTCACGTGTCGGATACGCATTGTTGACGCATGTTTGCGCCAAGTTCCCCGGATGTGCCGTCGTGGCACCCCCTTCGGCCACCCCCCTTTGCCTACCATCGGCACGCCGATCGCGGGCCGCGACACGGCGTTCACGACGAGGAGTGGCACTCATGACACAGGGTGGGGCAGCGCGGCGCACGGTCCTGGGGGCGGCCGTCCTGGCGGCGGGGACCGGAATCACCGGACTCGCGGCGGGATCCGCCTCCGCGGCGGACGACGGGTACGGCGACGGGCGCGGCGACGGAGGCCACCGGGACCTGCCCCACCCGACGGTCATCGGCCATCGCGGAGCCAGCGGCTACCGGCCGGAGCACACTCTCGGTTCCTACCAGCTTGCCCTCGACCTCGGGGCCGACGTCGTCGAGCAGGACCTGGTCCCGACCCGGGACGGCCATCTGGTGTGCCGCCACGAGAACGAGATCGGCGGGACCACCGACGTCGCCGACCACCCCGAATTCGCCTCCCGGCGCACCACCAAGTCCGTCGACGGGGTCCCGGTCACCGGCTGGTTCACCGAGGACTTCACCCTGGCCGAGCTGAGGACGCTGCGCGCGAAGGAACGCATCCCCGCCGTCCGCCAGCGCAACACGCTCTACGACGGCCAGTGGGCGGTGCCCACCTTCGAAGAGGTCCTGCGCTGGGCCGACCGCGAGGGCAAGCGGCGGGGCAGGCGGGTGTGGCTGCACGTGGAGACCAAGCACCCCAGCTACTTCCGGGGCCTCGGCCTCGGCCTGGAGGAGCGCCTCGCCAAGCTGCTGCGCCGCTACGGGCGCGACGGCCGGGGCGCCGCGGTCTTCCTGCAGTCCTTCGAGCCCTCCAGCATCCAGCGCCTCTCCCGGCTGGTCTCCGCGCCCCGCGTGGTCCTGCTCTCGGCCGCGGGCACCCGCCCCTGGGACTTCGAACTGGCCAAGGACCCGCGTACGGTCGCGGACCTGGTCAAGCCCGAGGGTCTGAAGTGGATCGCCGGCTTCGCCCAGGGCATCGGCCCGACCATGGACCTGATCCTCCCGCGCGACGCGCAGGGGCGGCTCGGCGCGCCGACCACGCTGGTGAAGGACGCGCACGCCCGCGGACTGCTGCTGCACCCCTATACCGCGCGCAACGAGAACAGCTTCCTGCCCGCCGAGTACCGCAGGGGCACAGACCCGACCGCTTACGGGGACGCCCTCGCCGCCTTCCGCACCTACTTCGAACAGGGCATCGACGGGATCTTCACCGACAACCCGGACACCGGACTGCTCGCGGCGGAGGCCTTCCGTCCGGGCCGGCGCCCCGTCAACCGCTGAGCGAGGCTTCCCGTACGAGT
>NZ_JBSGXU010000302.1:0-6345 GCF_053610205.1 Streptomyces sp. NPDC054932
CCCGTTCCCGGGTGCGGCGCCGTCGTGCTCCCGGGGGCTCCGCCCCGCGCCCCAGCGCCTCGGACGCCGGCGGGGCCGGACCTTCCGCGACGTCAGCGCCCCGACGGGGACGGTTCCGGCTTCGCCGATGGCGACGATGACGGCGTCGGTGTCGGCGTCGGCTTCGCCGCCTTCGGGAGTTCCGGTTCCACCCACGGAGCGGTCGGCCGGATGTTCTCCGGGCCGCCCGGCGGCGGCGCGGCGATCGCCGCCAGGGCCTCCTTGGCCAGCGGCCCGCGCAACGGAGAGAAGTGCGGGTTCGTCCGCATGGCCTCCTGGAGGTGGCGGCGGGCCGCCGCCTCGTCGCCGAGGCCGTGTTCGATCATCGCCCGGTGGAAGGCGAAGTCGGCGCTGCGCAGCCCCGGCTCCGTGGCCTTCTTCGCGTACTCCAGCGCCGCCGCGTCCTCGCCGGCCTGGTGCAGCGCCCACCCCAGCGCGTCCGCGACCTGCACGCTCTTGTGGCTCGACCACTCCTGCGACAGGCGCCGCACCGCCGCCGCCGCACTGCCGTGGTCCGCCTCGTACAGGCCGAGGACCACGTCGGCGTCGATCCCGTTGCGACTGTCCCGGGCGGCCATCGTCGCCAGCGCGTCGTACTGGGCGCGCGCCTCCTGCCCCCGCCCCAGCGACTCCAGCAGCTCGCCCAGTTCCCGCGCGAGCTGCGGCACCGGGGTCCGGCCCAGCGCCATCCGGTAGTCCCGCACCGCCTCCCCGCTGCGCCCCAGCGCGGCCAGCGCGCGGGCCCGGCCGCCCAGCGCCTGCGACTGCGCCGGATCCGTCCGCAGCGCGCCCTCGTACTGCCGCAGCGCCTCCGAGGCGTCGCCCCGCTCCCAGGACAGCTCCCCGAGCCGGAACAGCGCGTACGCCTTCTCCGCCGGGGTCTTCGCCGCGCCCGCCGCGTGCTCCATGGCCACCACCGCGTCCTCGCGCCAGCCGCGGTCCCGGTAGACCTGCGAGGCCCGGACGTACGCGGCCAGGCCCGGCCGCATCTCCAGCAGCAGCTCCATCGCCTGCTGCGCGCCCTTGTAGTCGCCCAGCCCGGAGTACGCGTCCACCAGCACCGGGTACGCCGTCCACCGCTTGGGCGCCTGCGCCCGTACGAGCTCGCCCCACTTGCGGGCGGTCCCGAAGTCCCGCCGGGCGTTGGCCAGCGCGCCCATGCCCGTCATCGCGTCGAAGTTGCCCTTCTCCGCCGGGCGGAGCTCCAGCGACCGTTTCAGGGCCTTCTCCGCCCTCGGGAACCAGCCCGAATCGGCCGTCCGCCGCGCCTGTTCCAGGTAGGCGGAGCCGAGGACGGCCCACGACGCCTCGTCGTCCGGATGCGCCGCGAGCCACTGCTCCCGGTCCGCCACCAGCGCCGTCAGGTCCACCGCCGCCACGGGCGAGCCCATCCCCACCGCCGACGCGGCACGCTCGCCCGGTTCCGGCGGGCGGGCGTCGTCACCGGTCCTGGCGGGCCGGATCAGCAGGGCCCCGGCGATCAGGACCACGGCGACCGCGGCCGCCACGAGCGTCTTGCGGCCGGTGAAGGTCACGGGCGGCGCCGGCGTCTGCGATTCCTCGTCGATACGGTCCATGGGGTCACTGTGCGTCAATATGAAGAGCTCGCCGAGGTGTCCGAAGAGGGGCGCGGGCGTGTTCACACCGATGGCCCCGACTGCCACGCTGGTCCCATGGATGACGATCTCTTCGCACGTCTGCGGGCAAGCCTGCTGGAAGGGCTCCCCGCCGAGGCCCTGCTCACCGATCCCCAGGTGACCACCTCCTACGCCACCGACATGGCCAGCTTCTGCGCCGCCGGCACCCCGGCAGCCGTCGTCCTGCCCCGGACCGTCGAGCAGGTCCAGCACGTCCTGCGCACGGCCACCGCCCTACGGATCCCCGTGGTCCCGCAGGGTGCCCGGACGGGCCTGTCGGGCGCCGCCAACGCCTCCGACGGCTGCATCGTGCTCTCGCTCGTCAAGATGGACCGGATCCTGGAGATCAGCGCCGTCGACCGGATCGCCGTGGTCGAGCCGGGCGTGGTGAACGCCGTGCTCTCACGGGCCGTCGCCGAACAGGGCCTGTACTACCCGCCCGACCCCTCCAGCTGGGAGCAGTGCACCATCGGCGGCAACATCGGCACCGCCTCGGGCGGCCTGTGCTGCGTCAAGTACGGGGTCACCGCCGAGTACGTGCTCGGCCTCGACGTGGTCCTGGCCGACGGGCGGCTGCTGCGCACGGGCCGGCGCACCGCCAAGGGCGTGGCCGGCTACGACCTCACGCGGCTCTTCGTGGGCTCCGAGGGCAGCCTCGGCGTCGTCGTCCAGGCCGTCCTCGCCCTGCGGCCCGCCCCGCCCCGGCAGCTCGCGCTGGCCGCCGAGTTCCCGTCCGTCGCGGCCGCCTGCGACGCCGTCTGCGCCGTCATGGAGGCGGGCCTGACCCCCTCGCTGCTGGAGCTGATGGACCGTACGACCGTCCGGGCCGTCAACGCGCTCGGGAAGATGGGGCTGCCGGAGGCCACGGAGGCCCTGCTGCTGGCCGCCTTCGACACCCCGCACGCCCCCGCGGACCTCGCGGCCGTGGGGGAGCTGTGCCTGGCCGCCGGGGCCACCGCCGTCGTGCCCGCCGAGGACCAGGCGGAGTCCGAACTGCTGCTCCAGGCGCGGCGGATGTCCTTCCCCGCGCTGGAGGCGCTGCGGCCCGCGACGATGATCGACGACGTCTGCGTACCGCGCTCGCGGCTCGGCGAGATGCTGGACGGGACGGCCGCCATCGCCCGTACGCACGACCTGCTCATCGGGGTCTGCGCGCACGCCGGGGACGGCAACACCCACCCGATCGTCTGCTTCGACCCCGCGGACGAGGACGAGACGCGGCGGGCCCGCGAGTCCTTCGGCGAGATCATGGCGCTCGGGCTCTCCCTGGGCGGGACCATCACCGGCGAGCACGGGGTCGGCGTGCTGAAGAAGGAGTGGCTCGCCCGCGAACTCGGCCCGGTCGGGCTGGAGATGCAGCGGGCCGTCAAGCACGCCTTCGACCCGCTGGGGCTGCTCAACCCCGGCAAGCTCTTCTGAGCGGCGGCGGGGGCGGGGGAGGCGGCTGGGGCGGCGGGGCGTGAGGTCGCCCGGCATCAGAGGTCCCCGTCCGCCGACTCGTCCGACGGCCACGGGTCGCGCAGCCACAGGTCGTCGGCCGGGGTCGGGGTGAGCAGCTCGGCCAGCGCGGCGTCCAGGCCGAGCCGCTCGGCCTCGGTGCCGGGCGGAACGACCCGCAGGGTGCGCTCCAGCCAGGCCGACACCGAGCCCGCGGGGGCCTCCAGGAGGGCGTCGCCGTCGGGGGAGGTGAGCGCCATGCAGAGCACGGCCTTGTTGTCGACCTTCGTGGGCCAGATCCGGACGTCACCGTGGCCGCACGGGCGGAAGACGCCCTCGACGAGGAGCTCGCGGGCGAACGTCCAGTTGACGGGGGTGTTCGAGCCGGTGTGGAAGGTGATGTGGACGGCGTACGGGTCGTGCGTGAGGTAGAGGAGCCGCGCGGGGACGGGGATGCTGCGCTCGGGGGACAGGACCAGCTTCAATTCCAGCTCGCGCTCGATGACGGGGTGGTGCATGACGGCCTCACTTCGGTTCGGTGTGCGGGGCCGGACGGGGCCCCGCACCCGCAGAGAGCGTGGACCTGCCCGGGTATGACGCGACTTCCGGCGGCGAACCGGAGATTGGCCAATTTCTGTCGGCTGACCGAAAACCGTCGTAGAGGGTGACGTTCGCTCGTTTGCTTGGATTCTCCCGTTACCGGCCCTGTACGGGTGGGGTTCTTGGCTATGGTCCTCCCTTGCACAAGCCTCAAGCCACGATCGGAGTTGGGGACATGACGGCCTCCCCTGGTGACGGCGAGCACGCGGCCCGCGAGGGCTACTACCCGGATCCGTCCATCCCGGGGTACATCCGCTACTGGAACGGCGCGGCCTGGGTTCCGGGCACGAGTCGCCCTGCCCCGGAGCCGGCACCCGCCGTCCGGGCGGCGCCCGCCCCCGTCGCGGCACCCGCCGTCCGCGGCGGGCACGCCGTGCGCGCGGACGAGACCGGGCCGGTGTTCCTGGACGGGACCTCCATGACCGAGGCGCTGCCGGAGCCCGCTCCTGTCTCCGCCCCGGCTCCCGTTCCGGCTCCCGCCCCGGCTCCCGTTCAGGCGCACGCCCCCGCGCACGCCCCCGCCCCGGCTCCCGTCCCCGTCGCGGAGCCGGTCGCCGAGCCCGTGGTGTGGCAGGCCGACCCCGTGCACCAGGCCGGCTTCGGCGGGCCCCGCGACCACCGGGTGTCGTGGGGCAGCGCGCCGGAGCCCGAACGCGCTCGGCAGCCCGAACCGGAAGCCGTCGCGGAACCGGGGGCGGGGCACGACTCCCCGCGGCAGGCGGGCATCTCCCTGGCCCGTACGCCGGCTGCGGCGGCTGCGGCGGCTGCCGAGGCGGCGCCCGCGGCGACACCCGCGCGCGCTCCCGAGCCGCAGCCCTCCGCGGGGATCCTCTCGGTGCGGTCCCCGGCCGCCCAGCCCCGTGCGGCCGAGTGGCCCGACGCTCCCGGAGCCGGGGCGGGACTCACCTCCTCCTGGCCCGAGGCAGTGGCCGCCGCACCCGCCCCCGCGCCGGTCCCCGCCCCCGCCCCCGCGCCGACCCCCGCCCCCGCCCCCGCACCGGCCCCCGCACCTGCGCCGGCCCCCGCCGCCGACCGGCCCGAGGTGTGGGCGCCGCGCCCCGCCGGAGTGCGCCCGAGGATCGCGGCGCGACCCGCCGAGGCGGCCGCCCCGGCGGAGCCCCGCCCCCGGACCGCGGAGCCGCGCGGCCCCGAGGAGGACCGGGTCCGCCCGGGCGGACCGGCCTCCCGCCCCGCGGGGGCCCGTACGCCCCGGGAGGTGTTCGAGCGGATGGCGGAACGGGCCGTGCGCCCCGCCGGGCTGATGCGCCGTGCCGTGGCCCGCGCCCTGGACTCCGTCGTCCTCGCCGCCGTCGCGGCGGCCGTGGCGCAGCCCCTCCTGCCCGGGGCCACCGCCCATGTCGAGGCCAAGGTGGACGCCGCCCGGGCGAGCGGCCGCACCACCACCGTCTGGCTCCTCGACGGGGTCATCGCCGGCCGGCTGGGTCTGGTCCTCGGCGCGGTCCTCCTCTTCGGGATCCTCTACGAGGTGCTGCCCACCGCCCGCTGGGGCCGTACCCCGGGCAAGAAGCTGCTGGGCGTCCGGGTCCTGGCCACCGCCACCCTGCGCCCGCCCACCTTCGGGGCGGCCCTGCGCCGCTGGCTCGTGTACGCCTTCCTCGGTCTGCCCGGCAGCCTCTGGTGCCTCGTGGACCGCCCGCGCCGCCAGGCCTGGCACGACAAGGCGGCCCGGACGTACGTGGCCCGCTGAGCGGGGCCGGGCGGACCCGGTCCCGTCCCTGCCCCGAATGGACGCCGTCCCGTTGCGAGGGTGCCGACGGCGGGTTCGACTCGGGCCATGAGTACCGACCAGCCGCCGCCGGGCCAGCCGCCCGAGGACGACCCGTTCCTCAAGAAGCCCCAGGAACCGACGCCTCCGTCGGGCGGTTCGCCGTACGGCCCGCCGCCTCCCGGAAGCGGTGGTCCCCCGCCCCCGCCCGGAGGCCCGGGCGGCGGTGGGGGATACCCGCCCCCGCCGCCCCCGTACGGCGGCGGGGACCCGTACGGCGGCAGCGGCGGCTACGGCATGCCCGATCCGCTCGCCGGGATGCCCCCGCTCGCCGACTTCGGCAAGCGGCTCCTCGCGCGCATCGTCGACGTCATCATCGTCGCCATCCCGCTGGCCCTCATCCAGCTGGCCTTCGGCACGAGCCGCTACCGGTACGACACCGGCCGCGGCGAGGACGTCAGCGAGGTCTTCACCAGGTCCTACAGCGGCAGCGGCCTGGTGATGACCCTGATCGCGATCGTCGGGTACGTCGGCTACGACTGGTGGTTCACCAGGAAGAGCGGCCAGACCGTCGGCAAGAAGCTCCTCGGCCTGCGCGTCGCGATGCTCAACGACGGGAGCGTGCCGAACTCCAACGCCTCCCTGACCCGCGCCGCCGTGCTCTGGCTGCCGACGCTGATCTGCTGCGCCTGCCTGTGGCCGATCGCGCTGGTCGTCTCGATCCTGGTCGACAAGCCGTACAAGCAGGGCCTGCACGACAAGGTCGCCAAGACGGTCGTGGTCCAGGCCACCACATAGCGCCTGTCGCAGCACGCACCGCGACGCGGGCGGCCGTCCCTCCGGGGAGGCCGCCCGCGCCGCGTCGGGCGTGAACGCGCCGGGCGTGAAAGGTCAGTGGTGCACGCG
>NZ_JBSGXU010000303.1:0-6269 GCF_053610205.1 Streptomyces sp. NPDC054932
GGTATCAACTTCTGGCGTTGATTTTTGGCACGCTGTTGAGTTCTCAAGGAACGGACGCTTCCTTTGTACTCACCCTCTCGGGCTTTCCTCCGGGCCTTCGTTCTGTTCTTGCGTTTCCGACTCTATCAGACTCTTTCGTGTCCGACTTCCTCGGTGCTTTCCAGGTTTTCGCTTTCGCGCTTTCCCTTTCCGGCGGTTCCGACTCTATCAGAAGTTCTCCACCGGATTTCCCCGGCTTCGGTTTCCTGAAGAGTCGAGTGCACCCCACACGGAATTACATTCCTGGTGAGGTGGGGCTGCCGAACTTGACCAGTTCGAGGCAACCGCTTGACTCTACAACTGGGCCAGGGGGGTGTCAAAACGGGCCCAGCCCGGGTCGGCGGTGCTTCCGCCTGATCGCCTGGTGGGCCCAGGGATGGCCGGGATCCGGGTCGGTCGGCAGCCTCGCGCAACGCCGTCGGGATGTCCGCTCCGGGCCCTCCTCCACCTCCGGGACATTGCGCGGCAGCAGGCGGTCAGATGAGTCCATCCCCAACAGCATCAGTGATGGTGAGCCCCTCCAGCCGCGGCAATCGGTTCACGACTGCCTCCGAGGTGAGCAAGGGCTTCCCGCCCCAGCTGTGGTGCGTGAGCCGGAGCGGCCGCACGTCGTCCAGGTCGGCCACGGCGGCAGGAGCGGGCCCGGACCAGTCCAGTTCGAGAACCGCAGGGCACTGGGCAGCGGCGTCGATGCCGGTGGCCGTGGCGTGCCCGCCAAACCTCACCGAGGCGAGAGCCACGTTTGATGCGAGGGCGGCGTCATTTGGTGGGGGGTGCGACCTGCTTCCAGTCCTCGACGACCTTCGTCACGAACATCCCCCGTACAACGCGCCGGGTGAGGACGACCGCTCCTTCGCCGTACTCGGACAACTCCGCGAAGGCTTCCGCGGCCGATTCGCAGACGAACTTCTTCCCCTTCGCGTTCTGGATGACCCATTCCCTGTCACCGCTGACGCCGATCCCCGTCGGTACCGACATGGACATCACACCTCCTCGACCTGCGCCCTTTGCGCATTTTACCCAACATTGTCCGATTGATCGGGCTGTGTCCGTCCAGGTAGTTCCACTGCGTGGCGGAAGCACCGAGCCCGTGATCGCCAGAGTTCTGCAGGCCGCCCAGGACGCCGTCCGCGATGTGATCCCCCAGTTCAACGAGACGGGGCCGACCTGCCTGGACCCCCGGTGGGCGGGAGAGGCCGTCCCCGGCTGCTCAGCGATGGCGAGTAGGACTTCGTCGGGGCGACGGCCACCACCCGCCCTACCGTCCTCGGCCGGCTCTTCACGCGCTGGTCGATCCGCGAACTCGCCGCCTTGCCTACGGATCGGCCGCGAGGTCCTGCGCTGGCTGCTGATCGGGCAGCAGATCACTTTCCAGCGCACGAAGACGGGGAAGCACTCCACCGACCGCGCGTCCTGGGCCAACCCCATCGAGGCTCACTTCGGGCCGCTCCTGCCCCACCCCGGCGAACCAATACGGTCACAGCACTAGCGACCGCAGCGGGGTCGGTGACTCTGCGGCCCATGGCTGCGGGTGACCGGTCAGATGTCGAAGAGGGGTTCCTCTTGTGGCGGGATCGGAGGGGCGAGGACATCGCGAAGGCGGTTGATGTCCTGGCGCCACTTCGGGCCGTTCGCAACTTCGGCCCACAGCTCCTGGAGCTCAGACAGCTCGGAGACCACCTGGTCCAGAGCATCGACGGCGAGCGTCCGAAGGTCAGCGGAAAGCTCCGGCAGCGGCTCTGAGGGGCCGTAGATCGAACACGCCGGCTCGCCGTCAGGATGCTGTGCGACGACCAGGGCCGCCGCGGCCACTGCTCGCTCGCCGTCGGAGGTGTACAGGCAGTCCGCGGGGTCGGCGGCGCGTTCAAGTACGCCGCGGATCATGGATTCCCGTTCTTCCCATGGTGCGTCGTCCAGGTCACCCCCGAAGTCAGCCGCGGTGTCGTTGTCGAAGGGGCCGATGTCCCAGGTGCCCATGTCTCTCCTTGTGAGGCCGTCTGGGGACCGTTGCACTGGCCACCGACAGTGAGCTCGGGCTCCTGCCCTTGTCGTGACGGTCCGCGACTACGCCGGATGGCCGATCTCGGCGATGTCCTCGGGGAGATCTTCTGGCCGAGACGACCTCCTGCGTCAGCGGCTCGAGGCCATGGACGTGCCGGACTGTTTCGAGGGCCGGCCTTTGGACGTCGTCTTCTTTGGTGCTTGTTGGCCGTCAGTGTTGTCTTGTCGTAGCAGCGTGAGAGCCTCCGGGCGTGAGCTACGACTTGGCAGTGTGGGAAGGAGAGCGGCCGGCGAACGACAGCACGGCTGCCCGCACCTTCACTGACCTCTACGACCGCTACCTGGACGCTGAGGTAGATCATCCTCCGACTGAGCGCATCGTGGACCATCTCGCCGCGCTGGTAGAACGGTGGGGTGATGCGTCTGTGGACGGGGACGCAGCACCCTGGGCCGCGTGGCCGTTGATTGCTGGAGCGGGCGGCCCGCTCGTTTACATTCCCATGGGTTGGAGCGCGGCCGACGAGGTCTCTGCCCATGCCGCGGCCCTGGCGGACTCGATGGGGCTGGTCTGCTTCGATCCTCAGCAGAATCGGCTCAGGCCCTGACCGTCTTGGTCAGTTGACGGTAGCCAATCAGAAGCGCTGCCAGACCTACGAAGGCGAGGAAGTGGTCAGCCCGGCGTTCGTAGCGGCGGTGCAGGCGTCGGTAGCCGACCAGCCAGGACACTGTCTGTTCGATCGCACATCGCGACCAGTCCAGCTCGCCGCGGGCCCCGAGTTCGTCCAGGACGACACGTTGCAGCCGGGCCCAGACCCGCGCCCGGCTCCACTCGGCGAAGCGCCGATAGTCCGTCTGCCGGCACGGACCGAACACCGGCGGTAGCTGCCGCCAAGTGCAGCCAGAGGTGGCCCGAAGGTGATCGCGGCCAAGGCCTCACGGTCACCCGCGCGACGCCGGCCGCCACCCTGCGAGCGTGTGACCTCCGTCGGCGGTACCACTCGCCGGAACAGCACCCACAATTCGTCGGGCGCCAGCCGCTCAACCAGATCAGTCATGCACGGTTCAACGACGTCTTAGAGGTCGTTTCTCTTGGTTAGCTGTCCTGCCGGCGCCCGAGCAAACGGCCCTGCTCCTGCTTCAGGCCCGCGAACCGGTGCCGCGCGTATGCGGCTATCTCCTCGCTGGGGAAGGGCACCACGGACAGGTGCTGGTCATAGCTCCCCTGCTCCCACCGGGCGGCTGTGATCTCATAGCCGGAAACGTGGGCGCACAGCTGAAGCAGAATCGGCGGCATCTCTGGTTCGCTCAAGAGGTCAGCGTGCTTGATGACGAGGTCGCGCATCGCCTGAATGTTCGGGAGGAAGACGGTCCTGACCCACAACCGCCATTCGGCGAGTTCCTCGTCGGAAGGCGGTATCTCATGCACGAAGGGCGACCTGCCGTCAGGACGAGCGTTGCGCTCCATGAACGCGCCGAAGATGCGGCTGTTGGCTTCCGTGAGGGCGAACAGCGGTCCGTAGAAATCGCTGAGCTGCCGATTCAAGCGAGCGAGGCGTTCTTGGCGCTGCGACAGGCGCAAGCCGTTGAGATAGGTGGCTACATAGCCGACGAACGCCAGCGCGATGGTGACGACTACTGTGATCATGAGAGGCGATGCTAGTGAGTATCACCTCCCTTGGTCGGCCTGCGGCAGCAGATCAGGGTCGCCGCGATCCCGGCGAAGGCGAGGAAGTGCTCGGCCTTGCGTTCGTAGCGGCGGTGGAGTCGACGGCAGCCGGCGAGCCAGGAGACGGTCCTCTCGATGACTCAGCGGTGACGGCCCAACCGCTGTGAAGACTCGATGCCCTTGCGGGCGATGCGGTGCCGAATACCTCGCTTGTGCAGCCAGCAGCGGAGATGGTCGTAGTCGTAGCCCTTGTCCGCGTGGAGCTTGCCAGGGCGCCGTCGACGAGGTCCTCGGCGGGATCGGATCGGTGGAATGCCACGCACGAGCGGTTCGAGGCCCTGACTGTCGTGCATGTTGGCGCCGGAGATGCCCAGCGACAGCGGCAGGCCGTTGCGGTCGGTGATCAGGTGGATTTTCGATCCTGACTTGCCGCGGTCGGTCGGATTCGGTCCGGTCAGTGGCCCCCTGTTGCAGCCCGCAGGCTGACGGAGTCAATCGCGCAACGAGACCAGTCCAGCTGTCCTCTTGCACCAAGCTCGTCGAGAACGACGCGATGGAGGCGAGCCCAGACGCGGGCCTGGCTCCACTGGGCGAAGCGCCGGTAGACCGTCTGCCAGCTCGGGCCGAACACCGGTGGGAGCTGCCGCCAGGTGCAGCACGAGGTTGCCACGAAGATGATCGCGGCCAAGGCCTCGCGGTCACCAGCCCGGCGTCGGCCTCCACCCTGCGGACGCTTCACCTCCGTCGGCGGCACCACCCGCCGGAACAGCATCCACAACTCGTCCGGCACCAGCCGCTCAACGAGACCCGTCATGCACGGCTCAACGAACGATCACGCCATAAGAAGCGACGTCTTAGTAGTCCTCGGCGAACGCCGGATACGCCTCGGCTCGGCCCTCCAGCAGAAGGCTGAACAGCCGTCCAGCGCCGTCGGCGTCGGCCAGACCACAGGGGCGACACCCGATGCACGGTCTCAGGGTCAGGCTCCTCGCGATCACACCATGGAGGGTCACCGGCCCATCCAAGCGGATGCCACCGGCATCAGCTTCTCGGCGACCTTCGCCGGCCCGCCAGACAGCAACCGGTCGGCGCGGGACGAGAACAGCGCACTCTGCCCAGGTCGGCCGGGGCCGAAAATCATGGACGCGGCGCCGCCCCGAACCCGCATGATGGGCGGATGGACGAGGTAACCATCAGCGACGAAGACCGCCGGCTACTCGGACTCTGGGCAGCCGATTGCGTCGAGCGCGCCCTCCCCCTGTTCGAGGCCAAGGCTCCCTCCGACACCCGCCCTCGCGAGGCGATCGAGGGCATCCGCGCCTTCACCCGCGAAGGGAAACGCACCGCGAAACTGCGCTCCCTCGCCTGGGCGGCCAACTCGGCCGCCCGCGACGTCGACGACCCCGCGGCCACGGCCGCCGCCCGCGCCGCGTGCCACGCGGCGGCGACCCCTTATATCCACCCGCTGGCCACCCCTCACCAGTCGAAGCACGTCCTGGGACCCGCCGTGCACGAGGCGCTCGCTCATGAACTCGCCGCGGGCGGCGACACCGGCGTCGGCGGCGAGGAGATCCGGTGGGCGGTCGAGCACGCCCCGGCAGCGGTCCGCGAGCTGCTGCGCCGGATGCCGGCCCGAAGCCCTGGCCGCAGTCGGCTGGACACGCTCTACTACGAGCTCGATACGGCGCTTCGCCGCTGATCTCTGCGTCGGGACCGGGAGTTGCTCCGCCTTGGTGGGCACCGGGGCGGGCCACAGGTGGTCAGGGGTCACGATCGAGGTGACTGCGTTCCCGACGAGGGAGGACAGGTTCTTGCCGTTGTGGTCGACGTCGGAGTTGACGAGGACGACGAGCGAGGCCTTCTCGGCGGGGAGTTGGGCGGCTGTGGACTCGTACCCGGGGATCTCCCCGTTGTGGCCGAGCCAGCCGTTGGTGTTGAGGATGCCGAGGCCGTAGGAGATGTCGGGATTCCGGTCGGGAGCGTACGGAGCCGCTCGGCCTGTGTCTTCTTCGTCAGCAGCCGGCCGTCCACCGGGGCCAGAGCCCAGGTGTGCAGGTCGTTGAGGTTGGAGATGATCGCGCCGGCGGCCCGGCCCCAGGACGGATTCCAGTGGGTGGCGTCGGTGACCGAGCCGTCGGGCGTGAAGTTGGAGTACCCGTGGGCGTGCGGGTCGGGCATGACGTCATCGGTACGCCGGTCTTCGTGTCCGCGATAGCGAAGGACTTCGCGGACACACCGCGGCCGGGTATCCACACAGCGACGTTGAGGCCGGGGATGCCGGCTTCTTTCATGACCTTCGTGAGTGCCGCGTCCAGCTTCTCCACGGTGGCCGTGTCGAAGTCCTGCCGTAGGGACAGTCCGGGAGGCCCGGTCGGGGGCGCCGTCGGCACACAGGGCGGCAACCAGGAGAGCGGCGGCGGGAACGGTCGCCGGCGACGTCTACGGTCACCACTTCACGCGCGCTGGCGTAAACGCAGAAAAGCCCCGCACCGAGCCCGTGAAGGGCTGGTGCGGGGCTTTCCCACAATGATTGTTCGGCGGCGTCCTACTCTCCCACAGGGTC
>NZ_JBSGXU010000304.1:0-6187 GCF_053610205.1 Streptomyces sp. NPDC054932
GGTGCACCTCGTGCACCGGGCCCGGCCCTGTTTCCTGCTCCTCGGTCCCGCAGCCCCCCGGAAGGGTCAGGCGCTCAGCGGGAACTGCTCGCCCAGCTCGCGGAAGACCGCGCCGTTGAAGTCGAAGGCGCGCTTGCACTCGTCGATGATGCGCTGCTTCTCCAGGTCGTCCGCGGCAATCGCGTCCAGCAGCTCGCGGTAGGTCCGCTTGAAGGCCGCCGGGTTGGAGATGTCCGCGAAGACGTAGAACCGGACGCCGTCGCCCTTGCGCTCGAAGCCCCAGGTGCGCTCGGCCTTGTCGCGGATGATCTGGCCGCCGGAGAGGTCGCCCAGGTAGCGGGTGTAGTGGTGGGCGACGTACCCGCCCGGCCACTCGGCGGCGCACTGGGCGACCCGGTCGGCGTACGCGCGCGTCGCGGGCAGGGCCACCACGCTCGCGCGCCAGTCCGGGCCCACCAGGTGCGCGAGGTCCCGCTCGATCTCGGCGACGCGCATGAGCTCGGGCCGGATGAACGGGCCGGCCACGGCGTCGTCCTTGAGGGACTCGGCCGCATCCTCCAGGGCCCGGTACACGAACCACAGCTGCTCGGTGTAGCGCGTGTACGCGTCCACGCCGAGCCGTCCACCCAGCAGATCGCTCATGAAGGTCGACGTCTCGGCCTCGGTGTGCTGCTCGTGCGAGGCGACGCGGATGACCGTAGAGAAGGCGTCCAAGGCGGACCTCCAGGAAGAGGAAACAGGCGTGACGGCAATGCCGCCACGCCTGATCCTCCTACTTAGGCTTGCCTAAGTCAATGTGTTCCCGACGTCCTGTCGGTAAAAAATCCCCGCCGCGAACCCGGCCGCGGACCGGCTAGGGAAGGGTCAGGATCTCCGCGCCGGAGTCCGTCACCACCAGCGTGTGCTCGAACTGCGCGGTGCGCTTGCGGTCCTTCGTGACGACCGTCCAGCCGTCCTCCCACATGTCGTACTCGTGGGTGCCCAGGGTCAGCATCGGCTCGATGGTGAAGGTCATGCCGGGCTCGATGACGGTGGTGGCGTGCGGGCTGTCGTAGTGCGGGACGATCAGGCCGGAGTGGAAGGACGAGTTGATGCCGTGGCCGGTGAAGTCCCGGACCACGCCGTAGCCGAAGCGCTTCGCGTACGACTCGATGACCCGGCCGATGACGTTGATCTGGCGGCCCGGCTTGACGGCCTTGATGGCCCGGTTCAGCGCCTCCCGGGTGCGCTCCACCAGCAGCCGCGACTCCTCGTCCACCTCCCCGCACAGGTAGGTCGCGTTGTTGTCGCCGTGCACGCCGCCGATGTACGCGGTCACGTCGAGGTTCACGATGTCGCCGTCGCGCAGGACGGTGGAATCGGGGATGCCGTGGCAGATGACCTCGTTCACGGAGGAACACAGCGACTTCGGGAAGCCCCGGTAGCCGAGCGTCGAGGGGTAGGCCCCGTGATCGCACATGTACGCGTGGGCGACCCGGTCGAGCTCGTCGGTGGTCACCCCCGGCGCGATCAGCTTGGCGGCCTCTTCCATCGCCTGGGCGGCGATCCGGCCGGCGATGCGCATGGCCTCGATGGTCTCGGCCGACTGCACCTCCGGTCCGGTGTACGGCGCGGGCGCGGGCTTGCCCACGTACTCGGGCCGGCGGATGTTTCCGGGGACGGAACGGACGGGAGAGAGCTCGCCTGGTACGAGCAGCGACTGACCGGACATGCAAGCGAGTGTATCCAGCGGGGATGGGGCAGCATGGCGGCATAGAGAGGTACGAGAGGAGCCCGACGACGATGGCCCTGTTCAAGAAGCGTCAGGTGGGCAAACCCGGCGAGTGGTACTACTGCCTGGTCCACAAGAAGGTCGAGGAAGGCCCCGAGTGCCCGGCGAAGGACCGGTTCGGGCCGTACGAAACCCCGGAGGAGGCGAACCACGCCATGGAGACGGCGCAGGAACGCAACCTCGAATGGCAGAACGACCCCAAGTGGAACGACAGGACCCGCGAGGACGAAGAGGGCGCCGGCACGGGTACGGCGTAAGCCCTACCAGCGGCTGGGCGGCGGTGCGGTCAACTGGTCGGCCAGCCGCGCCAGCCGGTCCCGGAACCGGCGCGGTCCGCGCTGCGCCGGCAGACCGTTCTCCCCGGCCGCCGCGCTGACCAGGTGCTGCACGGTGTCCAGATCCATCCCGCCGTCCGGCTCGCCGCTCTCCCCGGCCGCCCCGGACGCGGGCCCGGGCGCCGGCCCCGGCACTGGCCCCGGCCCCGGCACCGACAGGGCATCGTGCGCGAGCGCCCCCAGCTCCGGATTCCCGCCGTCCAGGGACAGTACGGTCGCCCCCGCGCGCCGGGCGTCGTGTACGCGCTCCAGCAGTCCCTCACCCGGCTCCCCGGGCGCCACCACCAGCACCGTGTGCCCGCGCCGGGCCGCCGCCAGCCTGCCCAGCCCCACCGACAGGTGCGGCGGCTGACCGGGCCGCACGTGGTGGCGCACGAGCGTGGGCGCCAGCTCCGGCTGCCCGGACCAGGCGGCCTCGTCCACCAGGTGCGCCGCCAGGTGCCAGGGCTCGTACCCCTCGGTCCCCACCAGCAGCAGGTTCCCGCCGGCCGGTACGACGGACCGGCGCAGCGATCCGGCGAAGCGGCGTGCGGCACCCGGCCACTGCGTACCGGCGAGCACCTCGCGCAGCAGCGCGACCCTCACGGCGTCCATATCGGCATCCTGCACCATGCGGGCGACACGGGGAGCGGTTCCTTCCCCTTCGCCACCCTTCGACTGTGGGCTACCCGGCAGTACCCTCGCCCCCATGACTTCCTCAGACAACACGCAGAAGCCGCCGGTCAAGGACCCGTGGGAGCTGCCGGACGTGTCCGGCCTCGTCGTCGGCGTCCTCGGCGGCACCGGCGACCAGGGCCGCGGTCTGGCCTACCGGCTCGCCAGGGCCGGCCAGAAGGTGATCATCGGCTCCCGCGCCGCCGACCGCGCGCAGACCGCGGCCGGTGAACTGGGCCTCGGCGTGGAGGGCGCGGACAACGCCGAGTGCGCGCGCCGCAGCGACATCGTCATCATCGCGGTGCCGTGGGAGGGCCACGCCAAGACCCTCGAAGCGCTCCGCGAGGACCTCGCGGGCAAGCTCGTGGTCGACTGCGTCAACCCGCTCGGCTTCGACAAGCAGGGCGCGTACGCCCTCCAGGTCGAAGAGGGCAGCGCCGCCCAGCAGGCCGCCGCCCTGCTCCCGGACTCCCGCGTCACGGCGGCCTTCCACCACCTCTCGGCCGTCCTGCTCCAGGACGAGTCGATCGACGAGATCGACACCGACGTGATGGTCCTCGGCGAAGCCCGCGCCGACACGGACATCGTCCAGGCCCTGGCCGCCCGCATCCCGGGCATGCGCGGAGTCTTCGCGGGACGCCTGCGCAACGCCCACCAGGTCGAGTCCCTGGTGGCCAACCTCATCTCCACCAACCGCCGCTACAAGGCCCACGCGGGCCTGCGCATCACGGACGTCTGACCCGCCCCCCCGACCGCCCGGCGGTCCTTACGGGAGCACTGCGGGGCATGGGGGACACTGGAGGGGCTCGACCCCGTTCAGTGTTTCCGAGGAGCTCTTCCCATGCCCCGCCTTGCCGTCTTCGCCGTTGTCGTCTGCATCTGTGCGGTGGCCGCGGCCGTCGTCGCCTTCGTGGAGGGCAGCTTCCTCGGGATCATCTGGGTGCTGCTCGCCGGCCTCACGTCCAACATGGCCTGGTACTACCTGCGCAAGGCGAAGGCCGAGAAGGCCGCCGCCGCGCGCAACGCGGTCTGACGTCTGACGCGGCCGCTCCCTAGTCCGTCGAGCAGAGGCCGTCGGTCTCCCGCCAGAAGGTGTAGAGGTCGCGGCCGCAGTACGTCTCCAGGTCCGACACGCCGAGTGCGGACAGCAGGTCGCGCACCACGTCGAAGAAGAACGCGTTGACCCCCGGGATCCACAGCAGCGCGAACACGGCGAGCAGGCCGAACGGCGCCAGCGGCTCCACCTCGCGGCGCACCCGGTACGACAGCCAGGGCTCGATGACCCCGTACCCGTCGAGGCCCGGCACCGGGAGGAAGTTCAGGATCGCCGCCGAGACCTGGAGCAGGGCGAGGAAGGCGAGCGCGTAGCGGAAGGGCAGCGGCACCCCGTCCAGGGCGTTCAGCCAGAACGGGGCCGTGCACACCACGGCGAACAGCACGTTGGTCAGCGGGCCCGCCGCCGAGATCATGCTGTGCTTCCAGCGGCCCTGGATCCGGCCCCGCTCGATGAAGACCGCGCCGCCGGGCAGGCCGATACCGCCCAGGATCACGAAGACCACCGGCAGCACGATGCTGAGCAGCGCGTGCGTGTACTTGAGCGGGTTCAGCGTCAGGTAGCCCTTGGCGCCCACCGAGAGGTCGCCGCCGTGCAGGGCGGTGCGGGCGTGCGCGTACTCGTGCAGGCACAGGGAGACGATCCACGCCGAGGTCACGAAGAGGAACACGGCGAGTCCGGTGCTCGTCGAGTACCCCGTCCACACCGCCCAGCCCGTGACGGCCATGACGGCGGCGATGCCGAGGAATACCGAACTGATCCGCCGCTCTGCGCGCACACCCTGATGCCCCATGCGGGAAACCTATCCCGGACGGCCGGCGTAAATCGGTGCGGGTCCGGGTCCGGGTGCGGGGACAATGGGCCGGTGCGTTACGCGATCCTCGGAACCGCCCAGGCCATCCACGACGACGGGACCCCCGTGGCCGTCGGCGGAGCGCGCCTTCGGGCGCTCCTGACCGCGCTCGCGCTGCGGCCGGGCCGGGTGGTCCCGGCCCCCCTGCTCGTGGCCGAGGTGTGGGACGGCGATCCGCCGGCCGAGGCGGTGGCGGCCCTGCAGGCGCTGGTGGCCCGGCTGCGGCGGGCGCTGGGGCACGCGGCCGTGCGTTCCGCGGAGGGCGGCTACCAGCTGGCCGCCGAGCGGGAGGACGTCGACCTGTACCGCTTCGAGCGGCTGGTGCGGGCCGCAGGCGCGGCACCGGACCCGGCCGAGGCGGCGGCCCTGTACGAGGAGGCCCTCGCCCTGTGGCGCGGACCGGCCCTCGCCGACCTGCCGGACCCGGCCGCGGAGGCCGCGCGCTGGGAGGCCGTACGGATGGAGGCGCGCCGGGGGCGGCTCGCGGCGGCCCTGGCGATGGGCGAGGCGGAGCGGTGCCTGCCGGAGCTGGCCGCGCTGTGCGCGCAGCAGCCGCTGGACGAGCCGTTGCACACCCTGCGCATCCGGGCCCTGCGCGACGCGGGCCGCCCGGCGGAGGCGCTGGCCGAGTACGACAGCCTGCGGCGGGAGCTGTCCGACCGGCTGGGCACCGACCCGGGCCCGGAACTGCGGGCCCTGCACGCCGAACTGCTGACCTCGGACACGAAGCCACCCACCGCTGCTGCTGCCTCGGCCGTCGCCGACGTGCCGCCGGTCGCCCCCGCGTCCGCGGGCAACCTGCGCGCCCGTCCGACCACCTTCGTCGGCCGGGAGGACGACATCCGCGTCATCGGCGACGACCTCGCGCGGTCCCGCCTCGTCACGCTCCTCGGGCCCGGCGGCGCGGGCAAGACGCGGCTGTCCCAGGAGGCCGCCGAGACGCAGGACGGGAGCGCCTGGCCCGACGGGGTGTGGCTCGTCGAGCTCGCTCCCGTCGACGACCCGGAGGACGTCGCCGAGGCCACCCTCGCCGCGCTCGGTGCCCGGGAGACCAAGCTGCGCGGAGCCGCCGCCGAGGAGCTGCGCGCCTTCACCGAACGCGCCGGGGACGACCCCCTCGACCGGCTCGCCGAGTACTGCGCACGCCGCCGGCTCCTGCTGCTGCTCGACAACTGCGAGCACGTCATCGGCGCGGCCGCCGAGCTCGCCGAGCGGCTCCTCACGCACTGCCCCGGCGTCCGGATCCTGGCCACGAGCCGCGAACCCCTCGGCGTCCCCGGGGAGTCCCTGCGCCCGGTGGAACCGCTGCCCGACCCGATCGCGCTGCGGCTGCTCGGCGACCGGGGGGCCGCCGCCCGCGCCGGGTTCACCGTCGAGGAGGACCCGGCCGCGGCCGCCGAGATCTGCCGCCGCCTCGACGGTCTGCCGCTCGCCATCGAGCTGGCCGCCGCCCGGCTGCGGCTGCTCACCCCGCGCCAGATCGCCGACCGCCTCGACGACCGCTTCCGGCTCCTGACCAG
>NZ_JBSGXU010000305.1:0-6112 GCF_053610205.1 Streptomyces sp. NPDC054932
GTGCGCGAGGAGCAGCCGTGGGGTGGGGTGGTGGCGGCTCGCGTCCGGGCTCCCCCATCCGGGCGCGATCCGCTCCCGTCCGGCATGGCGCCCAGGCCCCGCAGCGACGCGCGGCGGATGCTGGTGCCGGTGCTGATGCCTCCGACCCGGCAGGAGAGGCCCGTGAGCGATCCCAGCCCTCAAAAGACCCGAAGGCCTGATTCCACTGGCGCAGGCGATGCGACAGGCGGTGAGGGCGGGGTCATCGGCATTGGGCTCGCCGCCGTTCTGGCGTTCACTCTGGCGCAGGGTTCCTGGCAGTGGTTCGCCACGTACATCGGGGTGACCCTCTTCGCGGTGGTCTTCGCCTTTCGGGGGCAGCCGGCATGGGCGCCCGGCATCCGATCGGCCTACATGCGCGGTCTGGTCGCGTATTCGCTGGTCGTCGGCCTGTGCGTGGCCATCGCCCTGGCCCCCATGATGCAGCGCTGGGAGTGGCTGTTCCCGATGCCGGGCACGCGTAGCGGGTGCGACGGACAGGGCAGGTACGAGGTCATCCGGACGAGGGCGGCGGTTGCGGATCTGGCCGGTGGTGACGACGCCGCTGTCGCCTTCACGCAAGAGGCCCAGAGGCACAAGGCCGTTGCCGAGTGCCTGGCGGCCACGACGACCCTGTGGCTGCCCCTGTACGGAGCCGGGGCGGCCGTGCTGGTGGGTGCGGCTGCGTGGTCCTGCGACCGGAACCGGGCGAGGAGGATGACGCCGAGCTCCTCGTCACCGGGGCGGGTGGACGCGGGACCGTGACAGAACGGCGGGATCGCCCGGCTTTCGGCCGCGGCGACGCCTGTGCGTCGTGATCCGCTCAGGGGGAGGCCAGCTTTTGGTAACCTCGGATTCTGACGCCATGTGAAATATCACATGTCATCAGCACCGCCCTGGAACACCTCGACGGTGATCGACGATGAGGAGAAACCCTGTGAACCGCTTCCGCTTAGCCCTGCTTGCCGCAGGTGCCGCAGGTCTGGTCGTGTGCGCAGTCACCCCTGCCGGCGCAGTCGCCCCCGTCGACACCGCCCTTCCGGCCGACACCACGCAAACCGTCACTTCCTGCGGGAACTCCGGCCTACAGGCGGGTCTGGCCACCCGGGTCTGCGCCGAGATCACCGGTACCACCGTCGAGTTCTACGGCACGGTCGGGCTCGCCGGTCCGCCCTCCCCGGGCAGCCCCGCGCCCGCCCCGAAGGAGCTGTTCACGACCCTGACCTCGGAGATCGTCGGCACGGGCACGGCCGACACCCAGTCCCGGCATGTCATCTTCACCACTTCGAAGCTCGAGATACACGGCCCGGTCAGCACCGTCCCGTGCAGCCGGACCGTCCGCGGCACCTTCGGTGTGGCCGCGTTCCCCCGCCCGGCCAACCCCGTGGTCCACGAGGTCACCATCACCTGCTGACCGTTCCGGTGAGCCCCGGGCCGGACCTGGTGGCGGAGCACCGGACCGGCTGCAGCACCGCTGCGCGGCCCGTCCCCGTGTCCGGAGTACACGGGGACGGGCCGACGGCGCCCGCATGGCAGCGGCCCAGCGGTAACGCCCCTCCGCTCGGGGCAGTGGCTACCGCTTCAGGTAGGCCAGGACGGCCAGCACCCGACGGTTGTCGTCTGCTGACGGTTCGATCCGCAGCTTGGTGAAGATGGCGGCGGTGTGTTTGGCGACCGCGCTCTCGCTGATGAACAGGGTCTGCGCAACGCCCGCGTTGGAGCGGCCCTCGGCCATCAGGCCCAGCACGTCCAGCTCGCGCGGCGTCAGCTGCGCGGTGGTGCCGCGGGCGTCGCTGCGGGCCAGCAGCCGTGCGATGACCTGCGGGTCCATCACCGTACCGCCCGCGGCCACGGTGCGTACCGCGTCGACGAACTGGGTGGTGTGCGTGATCCGGTCCTTCAGGAGGTAGCCGATGGCGCCTTGGCCTCCGGCCAGCAGTTCGTGTGCGTAGAGCTGGTCGACGTACTGGGACAGCACGAGGACGGGCAGCGTCGGCCGGGATCGACGTGCTTCCAGGGCTGCCTGGAGGCCCTCGTCGGTGAAGGTGGGTGGCAGGCGGATGTCGACCACGGCCACGTCAGGCTCTTCCTCGAGGAGCGTTTTGAGCAGGGCCGGACCGTTGTCGACGGCGGCGACCACCTCGAACCCGTGCTCCCGGAGGGTGCGCGTCAGCCCGTCCCGGAGGAGGAAGAGGTCTTCGGCGAGGACAACGCGCACGGTATCTCCAAGGTCGCGGTGGTCGGGCCGCCCCGCGGGCTGTGCAGGACGAGGGTTCCGTCGAAGGGGTCCAGTCGGCGCCGTACGCTCCGCAGTCCGCTGCCGGCGGGGTCCGCGCCTCCGCGGCCGCCGTCGGCGACCGTGACGCGCAGGACGCCATCGGTGTGGCTCAGGCCGATGCGGACCTCGGGGGCGCCGGAGTGCTTGGCGGCGTTGGCGAGCAGCTCCGCGACGGCGAAGTAGCCGGCGGATTCCACGGGTGCCGGGAGCCGGCCGGGCAGGGCCACCTCGATGTGCACGTCGAGGTGGCTGTCGAGGGCCAGTGAGCGCACCGCGTCGCCGAGGCCCCGGTCGGCGAGCACCGGGGGCAGGACCCCATGAACGAGCTCGCGCAGGTCCTGCAGAGCCCGCTGGGAGGTGGCCCGTACCTCGAGCAGCAGGGCGCGGGCGGCCGGGGGGTCGCGGTCGAGGAGCCGGGTGGCCTCGTCCAGGGTCATGCCCAGGGCGACCAGCCGGGCCTGTGCCCCGTCGTGCAGGTCCCGCTCGATGCGCCGCAGTTCGGCGGCCTGGACGTCGAGGACGTCGGCGCGGGACCCTGCGAGGTGCTCGATGCGGCGTGCGAGTTCGGTGGTGTACGGGGCGGCCAGCAGCCGCCCGCTCCAGCGTGCGTGCAGCCGCAGCACGGGAGGGGCCAGCCGGACCCCCGCGATGATCAGACCGAGGCCCAGCAGGAGCGCGGCGAGCATCGTCGCGGTGGAGTCGACCAGCACGAAGGCGTACCAGTTGCCGTCGCCCAGGAGCCGCCAGACGAACGGCTGCACGGCCGCGCCGAAGAGGCCGTACTCGACGAGGGCCAGCGGCACCGCGGCGAGCAGTGCGCCCGTCCACGGCTCCGCCCAGGCCCAGCGCAGGTCGTGCCAGAATCCGTCGTCGCCGAGGAGCGCTCGGGCCCGTCGGTGGCGGCCGGCCGCCTTCTGCTCGAGTGGAGCGGGCCGGGGTGGAAGCGGTTGAGGCGGACTGATCACGGTTCCCGTCCAGCGGGCCGCCCGGTCGCGGTAGAGGTCGGACATGCGGCGCAGAACCGCTGCGGCGGGCGGGAGCAGGAGGAAGCCGATCCCGACGGGCAGGAGCAGCAGCGCCCCGACCACGAGGCTGCCGGCTCCGCACACGGCGAGCGCGGCCAGCGAGAGCAGCTGGCAGCGGCCGACATCGGTGAGCGCGCCCCTGATGCCGGACTGCCTGGTGCCGGCTTGCTTGGTGCCGGACTGCTTGTCTCCCTGTGCCATGCTCACCTGTGGTTCCGTCATGTCAGAACGGTCCGTGCCCTGTTGCGGCGGTGATCCTATCCGGCGCGGTCGCCGCCCGACGGGCGGAGGCGATCCAAGGGAGCGCTGCGACCAGGCAAGCGGCCCCCAAGAGCGCCATCGGTGCCGATGCCGGGGACGTCTCGTCCGTCACGAACAGCATGCCGAGGTTGACCAGGGTGTGGAAGCAGCCCGCGAGCAGCAGCCGGTTGCTCCGCACACGTTCCAGGGCCAGGCCGAGGATCACGGACATCGCGACGGTGGCCGTCAGGAATCCGGCCGCGTAGACGGGCTCCTGGGCGAGGACCGGCACGTGCCACAGGCCCCAGACCGTCCCGACCGCGACGGAGGCGGCGACCGGTCCGAAGCGGGTGCGCAGCAGTGGCTGCAGGTAGCAGCGCCATCCGATCTCCTCCGCGCAGGCGCCGATGAGCTGGGCGGCCACGAGCAGGGCGAGGGGGTGTGCCAGAGCCGGGGGGCTGGTGACGGGGAGCGTGCCGGAGGTGAGCACGGCGCCCCCCGCGCACAGAGCGGTGATCAGGACGGGGGTGAGCAGGAGGGCCGCCCCTCTGCCGACCGGCATACGCCCCTCGCGGCCGACAGGTCCGCGGTGGCGGACGGGCAGGGTCCCCGCGAGCCGGTCCCTGATCCGCCCGGGCCACAGCAGTGCCACGGCCACCACGGCGAGGGCGGGCCCGAACTGGGTCAGTTGCACCACCTCGGGCGGTATACCGGTCGCGGGCTGGAGTGCCCCGCATGCTCCCGCCGCCACGAAGGCGACGGCGAGGAACACCCCTGCCTGCGCCACCCAACCGCTCCGCGGCACCCGCCGCTGTCCCTGCTCGTGGTCCGGCATGCTGCCCGGCCTCCCCGTGCATCGCTGGGGGCGCGGCTGTCGCGCCCCGCCTTCGACTCTGCCGGTGGGCGTCGGATCCGTCCTTGCACGTGGATACCGAAAGGGGGTGTACCCAGGTACACCCCCTCAACGGCCCGCTCCACGAAAGTCCGGCGAGGGCGGCGGGGACGGAGTCCGGGCGGACGTCCCAGGCAGATCAGGCTGCGCTGGTGGAACCGTTCGCGAGGCGCTCGGCAAATCGGCGAGCGGCGATCAAGTCGTCTTCGTTCGGACGGTACTTGTTGATGCCGCCGATCAGCTTGAACGGCGCCAAGGTGTCGAACGCTCGGCAGGTGAAGATGTCCTCGACCTTGAATCCCTTGCTCTGGAGGAGCCGCACCACCGGGCGGGTGTACGGCGCGAAGAGCAACTCCGGGAGGCCGCTCGTGGCGAAGACGAAGGCTCGCCGCGACGACGTCGGCAACGCGCGGACGAACGCCAGCAGGTCCGGGTGCATCCGCTGCGAGAAGACACCGGAGCCGAAGCCCACCAGGTCGTAGCCCGTCGGCTCCGTCACGGCCACTTCCTCCGGCGCGACCACGCGGGCATCGAGCACCTCGGCCATCGCCTGCGCCACGCGCCGGGTGTTGCCGTGGGAGACGGACGTGCATACGAGCAAAGTCCTCATCGGGATCCCTTTCGTTGGTTGCCCTCGCAGCAGAGACCGAGCAGACGCATCGAATGTGACGAACCGGCGCCGGGCGACGGTGCGGGAGGCGGCGTGATGCGCGCAACGACAGCAGAGCGGACGGTCCGTGGCGGCAGCCCCGCGGCCGGCGGGTCGGGAACCGAATTGCGCGAACCGCTCGCCGGGCATGGTTGATGCTTCGTCGTTTGCCGGGGAAATGGTTGACCGCGAACGCAATTCGCACCACATGCCCGCCTGCCTTGCCCGGATGACAATGGAGGAGAACGCGGATCTTCTACTGCGAAATGAGGGGAAGACAGTGGGTCTCAACACTGACTTGACCGAAGCGCAGAAGCAGGCGCTGAAGGAGAACTCGGACGATCTGGAGAAGTTGCAGCTTCAACTGGATGAGGTGCGACGAACGGCCCGGTCTCGCCTGGAGAGCGCAGGTCTGGCGACCCCGATCGATGTCATCAACTGCCTGGTCTGTGTTGCGTGTGAAGGATGGAGCACTGGTACTGACGGCAAATGCGCCAACTGCCCCCATCCCTTCTTCTCCCACAACGTGAAGTAGCCCGGGCCGGCCGGCCTCGGCTCGCCCTCAGGGTGTCCTTGGCCACGAGCTTGCCGTCCGTCCAGCGGAGCCGGTGGACGGGGCCGGCTCCAGCTCGTTGTACCGCGACGGTGACACGACGCCGGTTGTCAGCTGCCGGGCCAGGTAGACAGCGGCGCGCCGGGTCTCGGCGAGCCGTTCGGAGGACTCTGGGGCAGCGGCGAGCCCCGCATTCCTGGCAGCGCCAACGGCCTTGGTCTCCCGGCGCACCGCCAACCCCCGGCGGCGGCGGCCCGGCCGGGAGGGCCTCGACGGTGCACCCGACGGGAAGGTCGCGGGGCGACCTGCATCTCGTCGAGGGAACGGTGTAGGCATACGTCGGCTCGGTGCCGACGAAACCGGGCGGACGCAACCGAGTGGAGGCGGCCACCGCCGCGCACGAGGTCGGCCTGATCCCGCCGAGCCGCGGCTGAGCCGATGCCCCTCAGTAGGGGTG
>NZ_JBSGXU010000306.1:0-6031 GCF_053610205.1 Streptomyces sp. NPDC054932
GGCCCTCGCCCTGCGCGCGGTGATCGGGCCGGATCGTGCACGACGAGCCGCGACTGCCGCCCGGCGAACGCGCCGCGCCCGGGTCCCACGGTTGCGCGCGGCGAAGATTCCCTCGGTCCACCCTCATCCGGCCGGGTCGGCCGCCTCGTCGCCCCGGACGGTGGCGAGGTGCTCGAAGAAGTCCTCCGGCAGGGCGAAGCGGCCGGCGGCGGCCCGCTCGTTCTCGTCCGCCGACCGGCCGGGGAACGGAACCAGGCGGCCCGCGGCAGGGATCCGTCGGATCCGGTGTCCCGGCGGGAGTGCGAAACCGCCTCCGGGCCCACGCCGAGCGCCGACAGGAGGGCGGCCGGATCGACCGCGAGCGGCCCGAGCGGTACCAGCGGCGCGGTCGCCGCCCGGAACATCGTGCTGCCGGGCCGGATCGCCTCCGTCGCGACGGGGCGGGGCCGCGGGCGCGCGGGCGGCCCCGGGGTCCGGCAGGCCGATCATCGCGGTCATGAGGCACAGTCAATCAGGCCGAGGGGCCTCGGCGGAGCCGCCCGGACCACCCGGGATCCCCACCGGGGGACCCGCTTTGACCTGCGGTCGGAGCACAACCGGGCTGCCATGGTGTCGAGTACGTCGCGGTTCGATCTCGATCCGATCTCCGACCTGCGATGATTCGCCGCAAGTAGCACGCTTCGGCCACGGAAGAGACCTATCCGATTCTTCGCCATGTCTGGTTATGATCGGCACCCTCCCGCCGTCCCCCGCTCGCGAGGACCGATGTCTCCCATAGAACCCGAAGGCATACGAGGGCAGTCGACGCCCCGTCGGCGGCGTACCGTGCGCCTGCGCACCCTGCTCATCTGGCTGGCGGTGGTCCCCACCGTCGCGATGGGCACCCAAGTGGCGGTTTCCGCCACGCGGTTGCTGGACCAGTCGGAGCAGCTGCGGTCCGACGTGGTGGCCGCCGAGCGGATCGGCGCGCCGCTCTACACGCTCATGGTGAGCATGCAGGCCGAGCGGACCCTGACCGCCGCCCAGTGGGCGGGCACCGACGGGGCCCAGGGCGAACTGCGCGCACGTCGTGAGGCCACGGACCTGGCCGCGGCCGAATTCGGCCGGCTGGCGGACGATCCCTCGCGGTCCTTCACGGAAGTGACCCGGCAACTCGACAAGCTGGCGGGCCACCGCCAGCGCGCGGACGCCCGCAGCGGAACGGCCGACACCACCCTGACCTACTACTCCGACGTGATCGGCAAGGTCATCCAGGTGTACCAGCAGGAGTTCAGCCACGCGGAGGACGCCGAACTCGCCCAGGCGAGCCGGCCCGTGGTGGCGATGCTCCAGGCCACCGAGATGGTGGCGCGCGAGGACACCGTCCTGGCCCTGGCCGGGCCGTCCGGGGAGCTGAGCTTCGCCGGATACGACCAGTTCGTCAGCTCCCTGGGCGCCCAGCGGTACCTGCACGAGGCGCTGATCGTGCCGCACCTGGCGGAGGGCGACGAGCGGTTCTACGAGCGCGTCGTCGGCTCCGCGGACTGGCAGACGAAGACGCGCATCGAGAACGCGGTCCTGTCCGGGCACAAGGACACCGTTTCGGGCGTCAGGGTGCCCGCCGAGGTCGCCGGCTGGTCGGCCGCGCACTCCCGCTTCTCCGTACAGATGACCACGCTCAACATCGACCTGGCGCGCGCGGTCCTCACCCGGGGCAACGCCAAGGCCGCGGAGCTGCAGACCGAGGTCGCCTGGCTGATCGGCGGGAGCGGCGGTGGGCTGCTCGCCGTCGTGGTCGTCGTCGTGCTCACCACGCGGTCGGTCCTCCGCCGGCTGCGCGACCTGCACGAGCGCACGGTGACCGTCGCCGACAAGACCCTGCCCGACGTCGTCGCCCGCCTCCAGCGCGGACAGTCGGTGGACCCCGAAGCCCTGCCGGCGGTGAGCGGGGACCGGGACGAGGTCGGACTCATCAGCGACGCGTTCGCCCGGGCCGTCGCCGTGTCCGTCGACGGGCACCGGCAGCTCGCCGCCGAGCGCCACGGCTTCGGTCTGTTCGCCTCGGGCATCGCCTCGCGGACCGGGAACCTGGTCAGCCGTCAGCTGAGCCTCACCGAGGACCTCCAGGACACCTTCGGCCACGACGAGGCACTTCTCGCCGAGCTGATGCGGGCCGACCAGCTGACGGTCGGCATGCGGAGGCAGATCGAGAACCTCCTCATCCTGGCGGGCGGCGAGGTCCCCGACCCGCACACCGAGCCCATGCGCGTCGCCGACCTGCTGCGCGAAGCGGCCGCGGAGGTCGAGGACTTCCGGCGCATCGAGCGCCAGGCCCTGGACGAGACCAGTGTGGAACCGAGCGCGATCAGCCAGATCAGCCACCTGCTCGCGGAGCTGCTCGACAACGCCACCCGGTTCTCCCCGCCGCGCTCGAAGGTGGTCATCCGCGCCGAACTGGTGACGGACGGACTGTCGGTCGAGATCGAGGACCGCGGGCCGCGGGTGAGCCCGGAGCGCTACGAGGAGATGAACGGCCGCCTGCACGAGGCCCCGCCGTACTCCGTCCTCGCACAGAACGCGCACCGGCTCGGCCTCTTCGTGGTCGGGCACCTCGCCGACCGGCTCGGGGCGACGGTCACCCTGCGCCGCTCGGTGTACGGGGGCACCTCGGCGGTCGTGATCCTGCCCGCCCAGCTGCTGATGGCGGGCGACGCGGCAGCCCCGCGCGAGCTCGCGCCCGAGCGGCGCTCCCGGGCCCTGGAGCTGCTCCCGGCCCCGGCTCCCGCCGCCCTCGCGGCGGGCCCGTCCGAGGTGCGCGAAATCGAGCAGGCCCCCGAGCGCAGGCCCGAGCCCGAGCGCAGGCCCGAGCCGGTCGTGCACACCAGCGCCGGGCTGCCGAGCCGCCGTACCAAGGCATCCGCATCCGCATCCGCACCCGCACCTGCGGACGCGCTCGTACCCGCACTTGCGGGCCGCCCGGCCCTCCCGGAGCGCGTCCCGCAGACCCACATCGCCGACAGACTGCGCGAGCCCCGCGCGCCGGAAACAACCGTCCGGCCCGACACCGCGACACCCGAAGAGGTGGCCGATGCCTGGGCGGACTACGAACAGGGGACCCAGACAGTGGAAGAAGAGCTCCGACGGGATCAGGCATGACCACCTCACCGAACACTGCGGCATCCAACGACGCGATCTACAGCGTCCTCGACAACAACCTGAGCAGGATCGCGGGCGTCCAGGGCGCCGTGCTGCTGTCCAACGACGGCATCATGCTCAGCGCCTACCTGCTGGACCGGCCCCAGGCCGAGCGCATGGCGGCCGCGGCCTCCGGCATCGCGTCCACGATGAAGGCGATATCCCGGGAGATCGACGGCGGCCGGGTCATCCGCCAGCTGGTCGAGATGGACGACCGGTACCTGTGCATCGTCGGATGCGGCGAGGGCAGCACGCTCATCGTGGTGACCTCCCGCAAGGCGCGGCTCGGCGAGCTGGGCGGCGAGGCCGTACGGACCGCCCAGGCGCTCGGCGAGTGGCTGGGCACCCCCGAGCGCGGCCAGCCGTCCGCGTAATGCCGCAGGACGAGCCACAGCCACCACCACCGCCGCCCGCGGGCCGCCGCCGGACGCGGCTGTACGCCCTGACCGACGGACGTACAGCCGCCGAGCACACCGTCCTCACCATGGACACCACCATCACGGCGGTGGCCGGCGGCGACGCGGACGGTGCCCTGCCCACCGAGTGGCAGGAGATCCTCGCCATGTGCGCGCCGCCGGGCGGGCGGGCGGTCGCCGAGATAGCGGCGCGGATGCACATCCGCCTCACCCCGATGACGCTGCTCCTCGGGGAACTCGCCGACCGCGGGCTGATCCACCACCGGCCGCCCCTGGCGGTCGCCGATACCACCGACGTCCACCTGCTCATGAGAATCAGGGACAGCCTTGCCCGGATATGACACGACCGCCCACCGCGAACCGGCCCCGGTCAAGATCCTCGTCGCCGGTGGGTTCGGGGTCGGGAAGACGACCCTGGTGGAGACGATCTCCGAGATCGAACCACTGCGCACGGAGGAACGGCTGACGGCCGCCGGTGTCGGCGTCGACGACCTCGGCGGGATCGAGTCCAAGACCGTGACCACCGTGGCGATGGACTTCGGCCGGATCACCCTCACCGACGCCGGCGTCGTCCTCTACCTGTTCGGCACGCCCGGCCAGGAACGCTTCTGGTTCATGTGGGACGACCTGCTGAACGGGGCGCTCGGGGCGATCGTGCTGGTCGACACCCGGCGCCTCGACCGCAGCTTCCCGGCCGTGGACTTCTTCGAGAGCCGCGGGCTGCCCTTCGTGGTCGGCGCGAACTGCTTCCACGGCGAACAGCAGTACACCGCCGAGGAGATCGGCGCGGCGCTGCACCTGCGCGATCCGAACACGCCCGTCCTCATGCTCGACGCCCGCTCCCGCACGGACGTCCGCGCCTCCCTGCTCTCGCTGCTCGACCTGCTCATCGCCAGGGCGCAGTCCCCGGTGCCCGTCAGCGGCTGACCCCCGGGCCGGCCGCCGCCGGGGCCGACGACGCCACCGAGGCCAGGTGGTCGGCCAGGTTCCGGCGCGGGGTCCAGCCCTGCTCCCGGGCCCGGGTGAGGTCCAGGACCACCGGGTGCGCCAACTGGTCCACCGCGTAGCGGCTGAGGGCCGGCTCGGCGCCGCCGACCGTCGCCAGCGCCTGCGCGATCCGGGCCGCCGTACGGGCCACCGGCAGCGGGAGGTGCCGGATCCGGGCCCGGACGCCGTGGGCGCGCAGCACCGCGCCGACCGCCGCGTCGCGGCCGTAGGGCTCCCCGTCGGCGATGTTGTACGCGCCCGGCGCCCAGCCGGGCGCCGCGAGACAGGCCTCCGCCAGGTTCTCCACCGCGGTGAGGCTGAGCCGCACGTCCGGACCGGGCAGCAGCAGGGTGCCCGCCCGGACCCGGGAGAGCAGCCGCGGCAGCAGCGTCGTGTCGCCGGGGCCGTACACGGCCCGCGGACGCAGCACCACCGCCCCGGCGGCCAGGGCCAGGGCCTCGCCCTCCGCCTTCGTCCGGCCGTAGGCGTTCAACTGACCGGCGCGCGGGTGCTCCTCGCCGACCAGGCCGCGGTCCCGCCGCGGGTCGTAGACGCTGGCACTGCCGACCCACACCACGGGCCGCCCGCCCGCCGCCCTGAGCAGCCGCTCCGTACCGTCCACGTTGACCGCGCGCATCAGCGCCGCGGCCCGCGAGCCGGGCGCCGGATCGCCGACGGCCGCCGCGCAGTGCACCACCAGGTCCACGCCCGACAGGTCCGGCAGCTCCCGGGTCGCCTCCCAGAAACGGTGCGTGCCCACCGGGCCCGGCCTGCGGCCCAGGCACACCACCTCGGCCCCGCCCGCAGCGGCGGCGCGTGCGACGTGCCCGCCGCAGAAGCCGCCGGCGCCCGTGACCGCGATCACGATCCGGCCCGTACGGTCAGCAGGCGCCAGCCGGGCAGCGCCGCCCCCCGGTCCACCCGGGCCCGGACCACCACGGGCCGGTGGGGGGCCAGCGCGCCCAGGACGTCGGCCAGTTGGACACGGGCCAGCCGGGCCCCGGGGCACGCGTGCGGCCCGGCGCCGAACACCAGCCGGTCCACGGCCGGGCCGGCCGGCCGCAGGGCGTCGGGGTCCTGCCGGTGCGCCCCGGCCGCGTGCCGGGCGACCAGCAGCAGCCGGTCGCCGCCCCGTACCGGGCAGCCGCCCACGGACCCGTCCGCCGCGGCCACCCGGGGCAGCAGCGGCGAGGCCGCGGTGACCCGCAGCAGCTCGTCGGCGAGCACGGTCCGCAGCGTCGCCTCCGCCGCCTGCCCCCACAGTCCCGCGTCGGCGCACCAGGCCACCGCCCGGGGCAGCGCGGCGACGGTGGTGTTGACGGCGGCCACCGCCACCATCGCCGACAGCGCCTCGTCGGCGGGGCCCAGCAGCAGGCGCAGCCGGTCGGCGGCGCGGGCGGCGCGGGCCTCGGCGCGCGGGCGGCGCGGCCCCGGCAGGTGACTGCGTACGGCGG
>NZ_JBSGXU010000307.1:0-6001 GCF_053610205.1 Streptomyces sp. NPDC054932
CTACCGAACCCTCGCCCAGGAAAACCGCGCCGCCTACCTCCCCGACCTCGCGATGTCCCTCAACAACCTCGCCAACCGCCAGGTAGAGACGGGAAACCGAAAGGGCGCACTCACCACCATCACCGAAGCCGTCGACCTCTACCGCGGCCTCGCCCGGGAAAACCGCGCCGCCTACCTCCCCGACCTCGCCACCTCCCTCAACAACCTCGCCAACTGCCAGGCCGAGACGGGAAACCGAAAGGGCGCACTCACCACCGTCACCGAATCGGTCTCCATCCGCCGTGGCCTTGCCCGGGAAAACCGTGCCGTCTACATGCCCGGCCTCGCCAGCGCACTCAACAACCTCTCCATCCAGCAGGCAGAGACCGGTGACCGGCACAGCGCGCTGACCACGATCACCGAAGCCACCGACCTCTACCGAACCCTCGCCCAGGAGAGCCTCGCCGCCTACCTGCCCAGCCTCGCGAGCGCCTCAACAACCTCGGCATCCGCCGGGCCGAGACCGGAGACCAGGAAGGCTCGCTCACCACCATCACCGAAGCCGTCGACCTCTACCGAACCCTCGCCCAGGACAGCCCCGCCGCCTACCTGCCCGACCTCGCTGCCACCCTCAACAACCTCGCCAACTGCCAGGCCGAATCAGGGGACCAAAAGGGCGCACTTTCCACCATCGCCGAAGCTGTCGGCCTCTACCGAACACTCGCCCAGGAGAACCCCGCCGCCTACCTCCCCGACCTCGCGATGTCCCTCAACAACCTCGCCAACCGCCAGGCCGAAACCGGAAACCAGAGGGCCGCACTCACCGCCGTCACCGAAGCGGTCTCCATCCGTCGAACCCTCGCCCAGGAGGAGCCTGCCGCTCACCTGGCCAACCTCGCCGCGTCCCTCAGCAACCTCGGGATACAGCAGGCAGAGGCCGGAAACCGGAAAGACGCACTTTCCACCATCACCGAAGCCGTCGACCTCCACCGAACCCTGGCCCGGCAAGACCCCGCCACCTGCTTGCCCAGCCTCGCAGCCACTCTCAACAACCTCGCCAACTGCCAGGCCGGAGCCGGAGACCGAAGGAACGCGCTCACCACCATTACCGAAGCCGTCGACCTCTACCGAACCCTCGCCCAGCAAAACCCCGCCGCCCACCTGCCCAACCTCGCCACCTGCCTTGTCAATCTGGCAGGGCTGGCCCCTGCTCAGACTGCCTCGGCCGCCTACACCTCCGCAGAAAGAGCATTTTCCGCATATCCCCGAACGACCCGGCTCCTGGCCGTCCGCCGCGCGGAACTGGAGCTCGCGAGCATCAGTACAGACCTCGGCATCCGCAGCCTCATATCTGTGGCCCATCCACCGCAGGACTCCGAAACAACCGATTCGGCAGCCTTCGAGGCCCGTCTACGCCTCCGTGCCCTCCACCAGGGCGATACCGTGCACCCGTCCCAGGTCGCGACCCTCTGGCGCGAGGAGACCGGCACCGAACCCCTGCCCTGGCTGGCGCTCCCCCCGGCCGCACTCGACCTCGCCGCCCAGTGGATCAGCTGCCCCACCTGGGCCGGCTCCCGCACCTTCTGGGACGCACACACCGACGAGTTGCGGTCGGCCGAGACGGTGCTGGCCCTGGAGGAGCTCAGCTTGGTGACGGAGGGCGCCGACCTGTATCTCGGGATCCTCCGCTCGGTCGAGGACACCGATGCGGACAGTGCCTTCCGCCCGTTCCGGACCGGCGAACTCCTGGACACCTGGCTGAGCCGGCCGACGAGCGAGGAATCCCTGGCCTACCTCACCGAACACCAGGAGGTGCTCCTCCACGATCAGGCCTTCGCCCTGCTCGGATCCGACCTCGACGCGCCCCGATCCGCCGTACCCTTGGCTCTTCTCGCCCTCGCCCGCGCCGACGGAATCCCCGCCGCCTACCGGTATGCCGAAGACCGGCCCGCCCTGGCCGCCCGGCTCCAGCGGGTCCTGGCCGCACCCGATGCCGAACCCGCACTTCTCCAGGCAATCGCGCTGCTGGAACTCTTCGTCCACGGGCAGGAGTTCACCGGCTTCGCCCACAACGTCCTCGCCAACGCCCTGAGGGACACCCCGGTCGATCCCCCCGCAGACTGGCCCCCCGCCGAGCCCGGCGAACGGGACCGGATCCTGTCCGAGATCGCCGCTCTCATCCGCCTGCATCCCCGGCACGCCGCCGCCCTGGGCGCCCTTCTCCAGAGCCTGCTGGCCGGCTGACCGGCCCGCGCCCGCACCGCTTGTAACCAGCCTCACCCGGGGTCCCCGCCCCGGAACACCTCACTCAGGGCTACTCCGCCGTATTGTCTACGCATCGAAGCGATACATGCCCCTACAGGAGATGAAGCCCCGATGATCACCCCACCCGTCGTGCACTCGCTGCGCGAGCAGATCCGCGAGCACATCGTGGAGGGGATCGTCAGCGGGCGCTGGAAGCCCGGCGAGCGGATCGTCGAGCGCCGGATCGCCGTGGAGCTGGAGGTCAGCCAGACCCCCGTACGGGAGGCCCTGCGCGAGCTGGAGACCCTGCGGCTGATCGAGTCGGCGCCGAACAAGGGCGTGCGCGTGCGGAACCTCTCCGCGGCCGACCTGGAGGAGATCTATCCGGTCCGGGCCGGGCTGGAGCAGATCGCGGCCGAGCTGGCCGCTCCGCGGCTGGCGACGGACTGCTCGGCCCTGGAGCCGCACGTGGCGGCGCTGTGGGAGGCCGACCGGACCGAGGACGGGACCGCGCAGGTGCGGCACACCGTCGGGTTCCACCGGGAGATGGTGCGGGCGGCCGGGAACAGCGTGCTGCTGCACACCTGGGAGAGCCTGGGCATCGAGGTCTTCACCGCCCTGTCCATCCGCTGGCTGGGTACCGTCCAGAAGTCGTACGCCGAGGAGCACGAGGCCCTCGTCGAGGCGTTCCGCAGTCAGGATCCGGACATCGGGGTGCTCGTGAAGCGGCACGTTCTGGGGTGCGCCCCGCGCGCTTGATCGATTACGAACGGGCCCGTTTGTCCATATTTGACCGGCACCGCGTGCCTATTTCCCTGGCACGCGGTGCCGACTTTTCGTCGAACGGACGTTTCTTCGTCACTTTCATTTGATCGATCATCGATCAGCGATTTACAGTCGTCGCGGACCTCAACCAGGTCCACCGACCCTGTCCTGCCCGTCAGGGATTTTTTCACCACCTCTCCTTTGTCCGGAAGGCGGCGCACAGCAATGTCCGACCCCGTAGGAAAGCTTCCGAGCGAGCTCGACCAGCTCCCGGATCGCGACACCGAGGAGACCGCCGAATGGGCGGCCTCCCTCGACGCCGTCGCACAGGCCGCCGGTACGCGCCGCGCCGAATACCTGCTCCGCCGCACGCTCCAGCACGCCGAGGCCGCCGGCCTCGCCCTGCCCAAGCTGCTGGAGACGGACTACGTCAACACCATCCCGACCGCCGCGGAGCCCGAGTTCCCCGGTGACGAGGAGATGGAAGCCAGGATCACCGCCTGGAACCGCTGGAACGCGGCCGCCATGGTGACCCGCGGCTCCAAGTACGGCGTCGGCGGCCACATCGCCACCTTCGCCTCCGCCGCGTGGCTCTACGAGACCGGCTTCCAGCACTTCTTCCGCGGGAAGGAGGCCGACGGATCGGGCGACCAGCTCTACATCCAGGGCCACGCCTCCCCCGGCATCTACGCCCGCGCGTTCCTCGACGGACGCGTCTCCGAGCAGCAGCTCGACAACTTCCGCCAGGAGTCCGGCGGCAACGGCCTGCCGTCCTACCCGCACCCGCGGCGCCTGCCGTGGCTGTGGGAGTTCCCGACGGTGTCCATGGGCCTCGGCCCGCTCTCCGCGATCTACCAGGCGCGTTTCAACCGCTACCTGCAGAACCGGAGCATCAAGGACACCGCGAACTCGCACGTCTGGGCCTTCCTGGGCGACGGCGAGATGGACGAGCCCGAGTCGACCGCCGCCCTGGCCCTCGCCTCCCGCGAGCAGCTCGACAACCTGACCTTCGTCATCAACTGCAACCTGCAGCGCCTCGACGGTCCGGTCCGCGCCAACTTCCGCGTGGTCCAGGAGCTGGAGGCCCAGTTCCGCGGCGCCGGCTGGAACGTCATCAAGTCGCTGTGGGGCTCCGCCTGGGACGAGCTGTTCCAGCTCGACACCACGGGCGCCCTGGTGCGCCGCCTGCGCGAGGTACCGGACGCGCAGTTCCAGACGTACGCGACCCGCGACGTGGCCTACATCCGCCAGCACTTCTTCGGCGCCAACGCCGACCTCGTGCAGCTGGCCGGTGTGCTCTCCGACGCGAAGATCGCCGAGTGCTTCCACAGCTCCCGCGGCGGCCACGAGCCCCGCAAGGTCTACGCCGCGTACAAGGCCGCCCTGGAGCACAAGGGTGCGCCGACGGTCATCCTCGCGCAGACCGTCAAGGGCTACACGCTGGGCGCCGGGTTCGAGTCGAAGAACGCGAACCACCAGATGAAGAAGCTGACGATCGACGAGTTCAAGGACATGCGTGACCTCCTTGGCCTCCCGATCCCGGACAGCGCCTTCACCGACGGCCAGGTCCCGTACGGCCACCCGGGCGCGAACAGCCCCGAGGTCCAGTACCTGAACGAGCGCCGCGCGGCGCTCGGCGGTCCGGCCCCGGCCCGCAAGGTCAAGCACGTGGCCCTGCCCGCCCCCGCGGACCGTTCCTTCGCCCCGCTGCTCAAGGGCTCCGGCAAGCAGGAGATGGCCACCACCATGGCCTTCGTCCGGCTCGTCAAGGACCTGATGCGGGACAAGGAGACCGGCAAGCGCTGGGTGCCGATCGTCCCCGACGAGGCCCGTACCTTCGGTATGGAGTCCCTCTTCCCGTCGGCCGGCATCTACTCGCCGCTGGGTCAGACGTACGAGCCGGTCGACCGCGACCAGCTCATGTACTACAAGGAAGCCAAGGACGGCCAGATCCTCAACGAGGGGATCACCGAGGCCGGCGCCATGGCCGACTTCATCGCCGCCTGTACGTCGTACGCGACGCACGGCGAGCCGATGATCCCCTTCTACATCTTCTACTCGATGTTCGGCTGGCAGCGCACCGCCGACCAGATGTGGCAGCTCGCCGACCAGCTCGGCAAGGGCTTCATCGTCGGCGCCACCGCCGGCCGCACCACGCTGACCGGTGAGGGCCTCCAGCACGCGGACGGCCACTCGCACCTGATCGCGTCCACGAACCCGGCGTCGCTCAACTACGACCCGGCCTTCGCGTACGAGATCGCGGTGATCGTCAAGGACGGTCTGCGCCGGATGTACGGCGAGACGCCGGAAGACGTCTTCTACTACCTGACGGTCTACAACGAGCCGAAGGTGCAGCCGGCCATGCCGGAGGGCGTGGAAGAGGGCATCCTCAAGGGCCTCTACCGCTTCAACCAGTCCTCCGACCTGGAGAACGCCCCGGCCGCCGACGCCCCCAAGGTCCAGCTGATGGCCTCGGGCACGGCGATCCACTGGATCCTGGAGGCGCAGAAGCTCCTCGCCGCCGAGTGGAACGTGGCCGCCGACGTCTGGTCCGCCACCTCCTGGGGCGAGCTGCGGCGCGACGCGCTGGAGTGCGACGAGGCGCTGCTGCGCGGCGAGGTGCGCACCCCGTACGTCACCCGCGCGCTGGAGGGTGCCGCCGGCCCGGTCCTCGCGGTGTCCGACTGGATGCGTCAGGTCCCGGACCAGATCAGCCAGTGGGTGGAGCAGGACTACACCTCGCTCGGTACCGACGGCTTCGGTCTGTCCGACACCCGTGAGGGCGCCCGCCGTCACTTCGGTGTCGACGCCCAGTCGATCGTGGTGGCCGCGCTGGCCCAGCTCGCCCGCCGCGGCGAGGTACCGGCGTCCTCCGTCAAGGAGGCCCGGGAGCGCTACGGCCTGTAAGGTCCCGCGCCCGCGCACAGCACACCGAAAGGCCGGTGTCCGCCCCGCAGAGGTGCGGGCGGACTGCTGCGGATCGGCGAGGGCGCGGCGCACACGGCTGTCGAGC
>NZ_JBSGXU010000308.1:0-5993 GCF_053610205.1 Streptomyces sp. NPDC054932
GAGGCCACCCTCGCCGCGCTCGGTGCCCGGGAGACCAAGCTGCGACCTCGCCGCCGCCGAGGCCGTCTGCGCCGACCCGTCCGACCCCGCCTCCTACGACGCCGCCGACGTCCTCGGCTCCCTCGTCGACAAGTCCCTCGTCGTGGCCGCCCCCGGACCCGACGGCCGCGGCATGCGCTACCGCCTGCTGGAGACGGTCGGCGAGTACGCGGCCGAACGCCTCGCCGAGACCGCCGGCGACCGCGAGGCCACCGAGCACCGTCACCTCGTCCACTACCGCGAGTTCGCCCGCACCACCGAGCCGCTGCTGCGCGGCCACGGCCAGCGGGCGGCCACCGACCGGCTCGCCACCGAGTACGAGAACGTGCGTACCGCCCTGCGCCGGGCCATCGCCGTCCGCGACGCCGACGAAGCCCTGTGCCTGGTCCACTCGCTCGGCTGGTACTGGCACATGCACGACCTGCGCTCCGAGTCCCGGCACTGGGCCGAGGCCACCGCCGCCCTCGGCCCCAACCCCTTCGAACCGCCCTTCGTCCCCGCCGAGCCCGTCTACGAACGGCTCGTCGACACGCCGCCGCCCTACTCCGGCGAAACGCGCGCCGAGGGCTGGCGCGCCCTCAACCTGGTCCTGCTGGCCTCCCGCGACCAGACCAACGAGACCTGGAGCACCCCCTCGGTCCGCGCCCTGATCGACGGGGTCCTCGCCACCTACCGGCCCGGGCTGCCGCAGACCTGCCGGACCCCCGCCTCCCTGTGGATCTACGCCGTCATGATCGCCGGCGACCCCGGACTGCTCCAGAGGGTCGTCGACGCGACCGTCGAGACCGCCCGCGAGCTCGGCTACCGCTGGGAGCTGGCCTCCGGACTCCAGCTGCGCGCCAACATCCTCGCGAACCGGGCCGACTGGGCCGGGGACGCCTCGCGCGACGCCGACGAGAGCCTGTCCCTGTTCCGCGAACTCGGAGACGCCTGGGGCTGCGCCGAGGCGCTGTCCGCCCGCGCCGAGGCCCGGGAGAAGCGCGGCGAGTACGCACTGGCAGCCCGCGACTTCCAGGAGGCCATCGCCTACGCCGAACGCCTCGGCGCCATGGCCCAGGTGACGGTGCTGCGCGTACGGATGGCCGGGACGCTGACCGAGGCCGGCCGGATCGAGGAGGCCGAGCAGATCCTCACCGAGATCACCGCCACGGTGCAGCAGTACGGCAACGAGGCCATGCCCGCCGCCCGGATGTTCCTCGCGGGCATCCTCGGCCGCACGGGCCGCATCCCCGAGGCGCGTGGCCAGCTGCAGCTCCTGCGGGACGAGTTCGCCTTCGGCGCGTTCGCCATCTTCGACGGCTTCCTGCTCGGCACGATGGCCTGGCTGGACAACCGGGAGGGGCTGTACGAGGAGGCCCTCGGCCGGCTGCGCCAGGCCATGGACACCGCCCTGGACCCGATGGCGCGGATGGTGGCCCCGCAGATGCCCGCGGTCCACCTGCTGACGGCCTCCCTCTCGCTGGTCTCGCTCGGCGGCCCGCGCCGGGAGTACGACGCCGCCAGGCTGCTGGGCGCCTACCGGGCGCAGCTGCCTCCCGCGCACTTCCCGATCACGATGGAGCGCGAGGACCATGCCCGCGCCCAGGAGCTGGCCCGGGCGGCGCTGGGCGACGCCGTCTACGAGAAGGCGTACGCCGAAGGCGGCGGCCTCTCCCTGGAGGAGGCCACCGCCCTCATCTGACCCGGCCCCCGGCCGGTGTCCGTCCGGGACGCGATCCGAACGGATCGGTCCGCGGGTCAGGTCTTCTGGCGGAACTTCCGTACCGCGAGCGGCATGGTGACCGCCGTGATGGCCAGCGACCAGACCAGGGTCATCCACACCGAGTCGCCGACCGGAGCGCCGTTGATCAGGGCGCGGGCGGCGTCCGCCAGGTTCGACAGCGGGTTGTAGTCCGTGAAGGACTGCAGCCAGCCCGGCATCGTGGTCGGCGGGGCGAAGATCGAGCTGCCGAACTGCAGCGGCATCAGGACCATCATTGCCATGCCCTGGACGGCCTGCGGGGTCTTCAGGGTGAGACCGAGCAGGACGAAGATCCACATCAGCGAGGCGCCGAAGACGGCCGACAGCCCGATGGCGAGGAACAGGCCCATCACCGGACCCTTGATCGACAGGCCGAGCAGGAAGCCCACGGCGAGCAGGATGGCGATGGCGACCATCATCCGGCCGAGCTCGACGACGATCTTGGCGATGAGCACCGACGACCGGGCGATGGGCATGGACCGGAACCGGTCCATGACGCCCTTCTTGAAGTCGTCGTTGACCCCGGTGCCGACACCCATGGCGATGTTCATGCCCATCATGGCCATCAGGCCCGGCACCACGTAGTTGACGTATTCCGCCTGGTTGCCCTTGCCGGAGATCGCGCCGCCGAAGACGAACACGAACAGCAGCGTGAAGATGATCGGCATGAACACGACGTCGAACATCGACTCGGGATCCTGCTTGATCTGCAGGGCGTTGCGGCGCACCAGGGCGCCGATGTGCCGCAGGTTGCCCCGCAGACCGATCCGGCCCTCGCCGTGCGTGGCGGCCACCGGGGCCGGACCGGGCGCGGTGGGAGCGGGCTTCGTCGTGGTTACGGTGCTCATGCCGCGACCTCCTCGGTCTTCTCGGTGGGAACGGAGTCCTCGACGGAGGCGGGCTTCTGGCCGGTGATGGCCAGGAACACCTCGTCGAGGCTGGGCAGGTAGGTGCCGAGGTCGGCGATCGCGTACCCGCGGGAGGCCAGCAGGCCGACGACGGCCGTCAGCTGCTCGTCGCTCAGGATCGGGACCAGCAGCACGCCCTCGTCCGGTACGGCCTGGCTGCCGGCCACGCCGTCCAGTCCGGCCTCGGCCAGCGAGCGGGCCATGCCCGGCAGGTCCGAGGCGGCCACGGGGCGGATCTTCAGGGTGCGGCCGCCGACGCGCGCCTTCAGCTCGTCGACCTTGCCGTTGGCGATGACCTTGCCGCGGTCGATGACCGTGAGCTCGCTGGCGAGCTGCTCGGCCTCCTCCATGTACTGGGTGGTGAGCAGCACGGTGGCGCCCTCGGCGACGAGACGCTGGACCTCGTCCCACACTTCGTTGCGGGTGCGCGGGTCGAGCCCGGTGGTCGGCTCGTCCAGGTAGAGCACGGCCGGGTTGCCGATCAGTGAGGCCGCCAGGTCCAGCCGGCGGCGCATGCCGCCGGAGTAGTTCATGGCGGCCTTCTTCGCGGCCTCGGTCAGGGAGAAGCGCTCCAGCATCTCGTCCGCGCGCAGGCGGGCGTCCTTGCGGGAGAGGTCGAGCAGCCGCCCGATCATGTAGAGGTTCTCCCAGCCGGAGAGCTTCTCGTCGACCGAGGCGTACTGGCCGGTGAGGCCGATGGTGCGGCGCAGCTGCCGCGGCTGGCGGACCACGTCGAAGCCGGCGACGGTCGCGGTGCCGGCGTCCGGGACGATCAGGGTGGACAGGCAGCGGACCAGCGTGGTCTTGCCGGCGCCGTTGGGGCCGAGGACCCCGAGGACCGTGCCCTCCCGGACGTCCAGGTCGACACCGTCGAGGGCCTTGGTCTCGCCGTAGTGCTTGACCAGCCCCCGTACCTCCACGGCGTTGGGCTTGTTGTCGTTTCGCGTCATGGCCTCATGGGACCAGCCGCCACTGACAAAGCACCGACAGCCGACCGACAAACGTACGACAGGCATACGACAGCCCGCCGACCGTGTGTCGGCGGGCTGTCGGAGCGGTCGCTCAGCGCATCAGTGGAAGGCGTGCTCCGCCTGCGGGAACGTTCCGCCGACCACGTCCTCGGCGAAGGCCCTCGCCGCGCCGGTCATGGTCTCGCGCAGCTGCGCGTACTGCTTGACGAACTTCGGCATCTTCCCGCCGGTCAGGCCCATCATGTCCGTCCACACCAGAACCTGCGCGTCGCACTCCGCGCCCGCGCCGATGCCGACGGTCGGGATGTGCAGGGACCGGGTGACCTCGGCGGCCAGCTCGGCCGGAACGAGCTCCAGCACCACGGCGAACGCGCCCGCGTCCTGCGCCGCCTTCGCATCGCGCAGCAGCCGGTGCGCGGCCTCGTCGCCGCGCCCCTGCACCCGGTAGCCCATGGCGTTGACCGACTGCGGGGTCAGACCCAGGTGGGACATGACGGGAATGCCGGCCTGCACGATCAGCTCGGTCTGGGCCAGCGAGCGCTCGCCGCCCTCCAGCTTCACCGCTCCGACCCCGGCCTCCTTGACGAGACGGGTGGCGCTGCGCAGGGCCTGCACCGCGCCCTCCTGGTACGAGCCGAACGGCATGTCGCCGATGACCAGCGCACGGCTCGTGCCGCGCACGACGGCCGCCGAGAGCATGGTCATCTGGTCCATCGTCACCGGGACGGTGGAGTCGTAGCCGAGGTGGCAATTGCCCATGGAGTCGCCGACGAGGATGACCGGGATACCGGCCTCGTCGAAGACGGACGCGGTCATCGCGTCGTAGGCGGTGAGCATGGGCCACTTCTCGCCGCGTTCCTTGGCGAGGGTCAGGTCGCGGACGGTGATGCGCCGGGTGCCCGTGCCTCCGTACAGGGTGGGGGAGGCCGCGGCTGCGGGTTCGCGGGCAGGCGAAACGGCATGCGTCATTGCAACTGCTCCTTGTGTCATCTCGAGGCGCCCTCACGGCGTCCCCGGACTCACCCCCCATGGTGGCATCCGCGTGGCCGAAGGCGGAAGTGGGCGGAGGTGCGAGCCCGGCCACGGGATCCAATGTGCGCGTTTCGTGACAAGCGGAACCTGCTGCGCACGGCCGTTCGTCCTCCCGGACGTACGACCGTGACAGGCGGTCGTGAGGTACGGCACGGAAGGCTCCGGTTCATCGCCTAGGGTCAAGGGGCGGGGACGGAGCGCGAGCACGGCAGTGAGGGCAGTGGGATGGCACAGGCGTACATGACGGAGTCGGGGAACGGCGGCTCGGAACCCGAGCCCTCCGGAACCCGCCTCCGGCGCCGGCTGACCGAACTGCGCAGGGACCCGGGGATCTGGCGGCGCGGACTGGTCCTCGCCGCGATCGCGACGCTGCTCTCGCTGGTCATGATCTTCCACGCCGAGCTGCCCAACGACGTGGGCAACCTCGGCAGCCTCACCGAGACCTTCCTGCCCTGGCTGGGCCTGGCCGTCCCGCTCCTGGTGGCCGGCGCCGTCTACCGCAGGTCAGCCACCGCGCTCATCGCGATCGTGCTGACGGCCGCGGTGTGGACGAACCTCTTCGGCGGCCTGGTGAGCGACAAGTCCGGCCCCGGCGGCAACCTGACGGTCGCCACCCACAACGTCGACGCCGACAACCCCGATCCGCGCGGCACCGCCGAGTCGGTCGCCAAGTCCGGCGCCGACGTCCTGGCCCTGACCGAGCTCAAGGGCGCCGTCGTCCCCGTCTACGAGAAGGCCCTCGCGGCCACGTACAAGTACCACTCCGTCGAGGGCACCGTCGGCCTGTGGAGCAAGTACCCCCTCAGCGCCAGTGCGCCCGTCGACATCCGGATGGGCTGGACCCGGGCCATGCGGGCCACCGTCACCACCCCCCAGGGGCAGGTCGCCGCCTTCGTCGCCCACCTGCCCTCGGTCCGGGTCAAGATGAACGCCGGCTTCACCGCCAACCAGCGCGACGACAGCGCCGACGCGCTGGGCGCCGCGCTCGCCGCCGAGCCGCTGAAGAAGGTCATCCTGCTCGGTGACCTCAACGGCACCATGAACGACCGCGCCCTGTCCGAGGTCACCTCGCAGATGCGCTCCACCCAGGGCGCGGCGGGCGACGGCTTCGGCTTCAGCTGGCCGGCGCAGTTCCCGATGGCCCGGATCGACCAGATCATGGTCCGCGGGATCCGGCCGGAGGCATCCTGGACCCTGCCCCGCACGGGCAGCGACCACCTGCCCGTCGCGGCCCGGGTCACCGTGAAGCCCTGAGGACCCGCTCCCGTCGTATGCGAAAGGCCCCGGCCGCTCCCCGAGGGG
>NZ_JBSGXU010000309.1:0-5919 GCF_053610205.1 Streptomyces sp. NPDC054932
GTGGGGGCAAGGAGAGCCGCCACAGCCTGCCCCGGCGCAGCTTCGCGTCCATCCACCGATCCCCTCCGGGATCCACGGCTCCCGACCCCGTAGGAGGTCAGCCATGCAGGGTGACGAGAACGCGGGCGAACTCGCGGCACTGCGCGCCAGGGTCGCCGCCCTGGAATCGGAGGCCGCGCAACGGACTCCGCCGAAGCACCGGATGAAGTCGCTGCTGTCCGCGCTCCTGATCATCATCGGGTGTGTGCTGGCTCCCCTGGGCATCGTCGCGTCGTGGACGTCGAGCATCGTGGGCAACACGGACCGCTACGTCTCCACGGTCGCCCCGCTGGCCTCCGACCCGGACGTCCAGGCGGCCGCCGCGAACCGCGTCACCGCCGCCCTGATGGAGCACCTCGACCTCGAAACCCTGCTGGAGGACGCGGCCCCCGAGCAACGACCGCTGCTCCAGAAGGCCCTGGGCAAGCTCGGCGGCTCGCTGGAGAGCGCCGTCAGCAGCTTCGTGAAGGAGAAGGCGCAGGACGTCATCGCCTCGGAGCAGTTCGAGACGATCTGGACCAATGCCAACCGCACGATCCACACCTCGCTCGTCAAAGCCCTGACCGGCAGCGGCGACGGCGCGGTGCAGATCAAGAACGACGCGGTGACCATCGACCTCGCGCCGGTGATCGAACAGGTGAAAACACGGCTCGTGGACGCCGGGATGGGTGTCGCGGCCAAGATCCCCGAGATCCACACCGACTTCACCGTCGTGCAGTCCAACGACATCGGCCGGGTCAAGACGGGCTTCCGGCTCCTCCAGATCCTCGGTGTGTGGCTGCCGATCATCGCCGTGCTGCTCGTCGCCGCGGGCGTCCTGCTCTCCGCCCACCGGCGCCGCATCCTGGTCACCGCGGCCCTCGCGGTGGCGTTCGCCGTCGCCGTCCTCGGCCTCGGCCTGACCGTCTTCCGTACCGTCTACCTCAACGCGCTCCCGGACACCGTCTCCCAGGCCGCGGCCGGCTCCGTCTACGACGCGATGATCCGCCTGTTGCGCACGACGATCCGGATGGTCGTGGTCCTCGGCATCGTGATCGCCCTCGCCGCCTGGCTCTCCGGCCCGGGCAAGTACGCCACGGCCGCCCGCCAGATCTGGCACTCGGGGATCGTCGCCACCCGTGCCACGGCTGACCGGCTGGGCCTGCGCACCGGGCCGGTCGGCCCGTTCATCCGGCGCCACCGCAAATGGTTCACCTGGGGACTGGTGGCCATCGCCGTCCTCGTGTACATCCTGTGGTCGTACCCCACCGGCTGGGTGGTCGTGGGACTCGCCCTGGCCCTGCTCTTCGCGCTCGCGGTGACGGACTTCCTCGCCGAGGACACGTCCGTCGACGAGGCTCCGAGTCCGCATCCGTCATGACGGGGTGGGCACCGCCGGCGACGGCGGTGCCTGCCGATGGAGGCGCCGAGGTCGGTGACGGTGTTCTGGATGCCGCCGGCCTCGGCGCTCCGCGCGTCGCGTGCCACGTCCGCGGCCGGGGCCCGGCGCCCGCGCTCCCTCGACCGGCGGTAGCGGTGGCCCCGTCCGGATCAGGCCGCGACGGCCTCGACCCGGCCGGACGCGATGGCGTCCACCAGTTGCCGGTGGTCGCGCTCGTTCTGGTCGGCGTAGCTCTCCGCGAACCGCACGAGCGCCTCGTCGAAGACGTCGCGGCGGCCCAGGTACGCCGCGATGGCGATCCGGTCCCCGGACCGGGCGTGCGCCCGCGCCAGGGTGACGCCGCACAGGCCGCCGAAGACGGCCATACCGCGCGGCACCATCTGGGACGGTTCTGCGATGCCCTTCCAGTCGCGCAGCTGGCGTACGTAGAAGTCCCGTTCGCGGTCGTCGATGCCGTACGCGTGCTGCCAGCCCAGGAAGATGTCGCTCGCGGCCTGCATCAGGCGCTGCCCGGCGACGACCCGCTCGCCCTCGGTGGCGTACTCGCTGGCGCCGGCGTACGCGGCGAGGACCGATTCACCGGCCTCCTTGGCCTGGAGGATCAGAGGGTCCTCTCCGTCGCGTCCCAGCAGCAGCACCACCCAGCAGCGCGTACCGACGCTGCCGACGCCCACCACTTTGCGTGCCATGTCCACGATGGTGTACTGCTGCAACAGGTGTCTGCGGTCCGTCGGGAGACTGGGCGCGTACTGCGCGACCAGGCCCCGGATCCGGCTGTCGAGAGCGTCGCGCTCCTGGTCCGGCAGCAGTTGGGAAATCGGTGTGATCAGCTGCGGCACGGCGGCGAACCGGCGACGGCCGTCGACCACCTCGGTGAGCTTCTCGAACGCCTGCATGCTGTCGCGGCCGCGCGCCTTGCTCAGCGCCTCGTTCACGTTCTTGCGGCCGCGGGTGTGGAGGGCGTCCTCCGCCAGTGCCTGCAGGTGCGTCTCGTCCACCCGCGCGTACCATACGTCGAGGTTGCGCATCCCGGCGAAGAGACGCATCTGCTCACGGTAGGAGCGCACCGTGGACCGTACGATCTTCGCGCGCTCCCGGTCGGTGAAGCCGTTCTCCCGGCCTGCGATCACCAGGCTCGTCGCGAGCCGTTTGACGTCCCATTCCCACGGCCCGGGCAGCGTCTCGTCGAAGTCGTTGATGTCGAAGAGGAGATTGCGCTCCGGGGAGCCGAGCAACCGGAAGTTCAGCATGTGCGCGTCACCGCACAGCTGGGCCCGGATGCCCGAGTCGGGTGTGTCGGCCAGGTCGGCGGCCATGATCGCGGCGGCACCCCGGTAGAAACGGAACGGTGCTTGCGCCATCCGGCCGTAGCGGATCGGCACCAGCTCCTGCAGCCTGGTTGCGGACTGCCGTTCGATGAGGTCCACCGGATCAACCCGGTCGGGCGACGGCTCGAAGTCCCCGTGGGCCGATCTCGGGGTCCGTGTCCGGGCGGCCCGGCCGTTCGCGGCCCGTTCCCCGGCCGAGAGCACGGGCCCGCCGCCCGCCGCGGCCGCCGTCGTGGTCGTGTCGCGCTTCGTCATCGTCGTTGACCTCCCGGCCGCCAGGGCCCCTGGTCCCCGTCTCCCAGCATGGCACTCACCCCGCACGGCCGCCGCACGGTCCTGCGCGGAGGCCCTCAGGGCTGCTCCTGCCGCAGTCTGCGGGGCAGCGGGCTGCCCAGCCGCCGGGCCAGGTACGGCTCCTGGGCGAGGGCCGCGCCCAGCGTGATGCCGACGGCGACCGCCACGCACAGCACGATCAGCCACGACAGGATGACGAACACCGAGCCGGTGGACCCGTACGTGGCGAGCGACCGGTTGAGGGCGATCGGCATGTAGAACCGCGCGCCCAGCGACAGCGCGGTCACCGCGGCGGCGGTGAGGAGGGCGCCGGGCAGCAGCGGGGGCCATCGGACCGCCCCGACCAGCAGGAGGTGCTGGCTCCACCACCAGGCGGCTGTCTGCAGGAGGAGCGTGAGGGGGATCCCGAGCCACAGGCCGAGTCCGAATCCGTCGCGGACCGGCCCCTGGAAGATCAGCAGGACCATCCAGGCGCCGATCCAGGCGAACCAGCGCCAGATCGCGATCCGCGTCCCGCCCCGCGGGATCTCCCAGGCACGCCGGCACAGGCGCTGCATGGCACGGCTCACCGCGGTCGCCGACAGCAGCACGATCACGGCGCCGACCGCTCCCACGGCGTTGCGGATGTCCTCCTCGCCGGAGCCGTCGAACACGTCGCTCAGCTGGTCGCTCGCCTGACCGGTGAGCCCGAACATCGTGCGTACGGAGGAGACCAGCTGGTCGCGTACCCCCTCCGGGGCGAACGAGGCGACGACGAAGAGCAGGGGCACGGCGGTCAGGAAGCACTGGGCGGCCAACCGGGTGGCGGAGTCGAAGATGTTCACGCCGATCATGCGCTCCGTGACATGGGTGATCACGGGGAACCGGGTCTCGGCCCGCTCCTGCGCCTGTTTGGCGGCCGCGGTCAGCTCCCGGGAGCGGCTTCGCCACCGTGCCTTGCGCTCCGACCACATCAGCGGCCCGCAGCGGCGTGCGGCACGGACGGCGGATGCCGGGTCGTCGTCATGGCGGCCTCCTTCGTCTGCGTCCAGGTTGGTGGACGCGGACGAAGGCGGCATCTCGATGGGCAAAAGGTGTCGGAGCCCGGCCCGGTGCGTAGTGTCGTATGTCGTCGCACGATTGGGGCGCCATGGTCCTCGACCTCATGCTCATCGCCTTGGCCATCGCCCTCTACCCGCTGCCCATGATGGCGTTCATCCTCGTGGTGTCCTCGCACAGGGGAGTGTGGAAGGGGCTCGCCTTCCTCCTGGCGTGGCTGGCCAACCTCGTCGTGGTGATCGCGATCGTGCTGGCCCTGACCGGCGGCCAACCCCCGTCGCCCCGTTCCCCGCCCGGCGTGGCCGCTCTCGCCCTCAAGCTGGCCATCGGCGTGGGACTGGTGGTCTACGGAGCACGCCGCTACCGCCGGATGAAGGGGAAGGCGGACCGGGACGCCACCGCGGAGCCCTCCCGTGTGGAGGTCGGTTCCGTGTGGGCCGCGGCGGGCCTGGCCGTGCTGATCCAGCCGTGGGGCATGGTCGCGGCGGGCGCGACGACCGTGATCGAGGCCGACACCTCGCACGCGACCACCTTCATCGCCCTGTTCGGCTTCTGCCTGCTCGCCAGCTCCGGCCTGCTGGTCGCCGAGCTCTACATGGTGTTCGCCCCGGAGGCCGCCCAGGACCGGCTGCTGCGGATGCGCGCGTGGATGGAGGGCCACAAGGACGAGGCCATCGTGTTCGTCTGTCTGCTGCTCGGGCTGTGGCTGACCGGACAGAGCATCTACGAGCTGACCGCTTGACCGCTTGACCGGCCCGGCGGCCGTCGGGACCGGCCAGACGTGCGCGGGCGCGGGCAGCGTGCTGGAATGAAAAGACCTTCCCCCCTCTGCGACAGGAGCTGCCATGAGCAGCGAGACCGAGGCGCGAGCCGATTTCGGCGACATCGAAGAACTGGGCCCGGTCGACTACATCGTGGTCGAGTTCCCGGGCAACCGTATGACGGGCGAGGGATTCCCGCTCCTCGTCGACCTCGTCGACCGGGGCATCATCCGAATCTTCGACTTCGTCTTCGTCCGCAAGGAGGAGGACGGCACGGTGACGGCGCTGGAGCTCCAGGACCTCGGCGGCGAGATCGATCTCTCCGTCTTCGAGGGGGCCGCGTCCGGCCTGCTCGACCACGGTGACATCCAGGACGCCGCCGGCGCCCTGGAACCCGGGAGCTCCGCCGGGATCATCGTGTACGAGAACACCTGGGCGGCGCCCTTCGCCCGTGCCCTGCGACGCGGCGGAGCGCAGCTCGTGGCCGCCGGACGGATTCCGGTGCAGGCCCTGCTGGCGTCGCTGGACGCCCTGGAGGACCCGTCCGCCGGAGAGTAGCCACACAGCCTGGAGATGAGCATCATGCCCGGACTTCTTCGCGGGGTCGCCCGCACCGCGGTCATCGCGGGCACCGCAACCGCCGTGTCCAACCGCGTGTCCCGCCGCCAGGGCGGCCGATGGGCGCAGCAGGACGCCCAGCAGCAGGCCCAGCAGGAAGCGCAGCAGCAGGCCGCAGCGCCGCCGCCCCCGCCGCCCGCCGCGGCGCCCCCGGCGGACGACATGACCACCAAGATCGAGCAGCTGAAGCAGCTCAGCACCCTCAAGGAACAGGGTGTGCTGACCGAGCAGGAGTTCGCCGAGCAGAAGCGGCGGCTGCTCGGCTGAGGGGCTGCTCGGCCGAACAGCGACGACTGCCGAAGGAGGGGGCACGGACGACCGTCCGTGCCCCCTCCTTCTGCGTTCACAGAACCTTGGAGAGGAAGGCCTTGGTCCGGTCGTGCTGGGGGTTGCCCAGGACGTCGCGGGGGTGGCCGGACTCGACGACGACGCCGCCGTCCATGAAGACGAGGTTGTCGCC
>NZ_JBSGXU010000310.1:0-5881 GCF_053610205.1 Streptomyces sp. NPDC054932
GTCGGCGCGGCCGGGGCGCTCGCGGCGTACACGTACACCCGCCGCAAGCGCAAGGACGCCGCCGTGGGCGGGCGCGGTACGACGACCGGGCCGGGCTGGCCCGAGGGGGCGCCGGACCGGCTCCCCCTGCCGGAGCTGGACAGCAGGACCAAGGCCCTGCTGGTGGAGACCGACGACGCGGTCCGCACCAGCACGGAGGAACTCGGCTTCGCCTCCGCCCAGTTCGGCGAGGAGGCGGCCCGCCCCTTCACCGCGGCCGTCGAGTACGCCAAGGACGAGCTGACGCACGCCTTCCGGCTGCGCCAGCAGCTCGACGACGCCTACCCGGAGGACGACGCGACCCGGCGCCGGATGCTGGACGAGATCGTCGCCCGCTGCACGGAGGCGAACCGGCGGCTCGACGCCGAGGCGGCGGACTTCGACCGGCTGCGGGACCTGGAGAAGAACGCCCCGCAGGCCCTCGCGACCGTGGAGGAGCACTTCCGGGCCCTCACCGGGCGCACCGCCACCGCCGAGGCGACGCTGACCGCGCTGACCCGGCGGTACGCGGACTCCGCGTCCGCGCCCGTCGCCTCCAACCCCGAACAGGCCGAGGACCGGCTGCTGTTCGCGACGACCAGCCTGGGCCAGGCACGTGCGGCCCTCGAAGCGGGCGAGAACGGCACGGCGGCCGTGCACGTACGGGCCGCCGAGAGCGCGGTGGACCAGGCGGCGACCCTGGTCGACGCGGTCGAGCGGCGGGCGCAGGAGCTGGCGGAGGCGGCCGGGAAGCTTCCGGGGGCGCTGACCGAGACGGACACCGACCTCGCGGACGCCCGCGGGCTGCTCACCGGCACCGCGGAGGGCACGTCGACGGCGGACCTGCGCGGGCGGATCGGCCGGGCCGAGGCCGTACTGGCCGACGTACGGCAGGAGGAGGCGGCCGGCCGGTACGACCCGATCGATGCGCTGCGCCGTGTCGAGGAGGCCGACGCGGCCCTCGACGAGGCCCTGACCGGGGCGCGGGAGCGGGAGTCGGGCCGGCAGCGGGCGGCGGCCCTGCTCGACCAGGCCCTGCTCTCGGCGCGCAGCGCGATCGGCGCGGCGACGGACTACATCACCACCACCCGGGGGGCGGTGGGCAGCCAGGCCCGTACCCGGCTGGCGGAGGCGGGCCGGCACCTGGAGCGGGCGGTGTCCGTGGCGGCGGCCGACCCGGCGGGGGCGCTGGCGGAGGCCCAGCGGGCGGACGGGCTGGCGCGGCAGGCGCAGCAGCTGGCGGAGCAGGACGTACGGGCGTACCAGGACCCGTACGCGGGCCGGCGGGCCGGCGGCGGCCAGGGCGGAGCCGTGCTGGGCGGGATCATCCTCGGCGAGATCCTGCGGGGCGGCCTGGGCGGTGGCGGTTTCGGCGGCGGGGGCTTCGGCGGCGGTTTCGGGGGCGGTGGGGGCGGCAGCGGCCCCGGCTCCTTCGGCGGCGGCGGAACCCGCGGCCGCATGGGCGGTGGCGGCCGCTTCTGAACGCGCGACGGCAAGGACATCGGCTACGGCTACGGCTACGGCTACGGACAGCGCATCCCCACCAGGAGAGACCCACCATGAGCAAGCAGACCATCCTCGGCCGCGTCACCCAGCTCGCCAAGGCCAACATCAACGCACTGCTGGACCAGGCGGAGGACCCGCAGAAGATGCTGGACCAGCTGATCCGCGACTACACGAACAACATCTCGGAGGCCGAGCAGGCCGTCGCGACGACGATCGGCAACCTGCGGATGCTGGAGGCGGACCACAAGGAGGACGTGGAGGCGGCCGCCGAGTGGGGAGGCAAGGCCCTCGCGGCGAGCAGGAAGGCGGACGAGCTGCGGGCGGCGGGGACGGACGCCGCGAGCGCCGACAAGTTCGACAACCTCGCGAAGGTGGCGCTGGGCCGGCAGATCCAGTCCGAGAAGGAGGCGGCCGTGGCGGCGCCGACGATCGCCGCCCAGACGCAGGTCGTCGACAAGCTCAAGTCGGGCCTGGACTCGATGCGGAACAAGCTGAGGGAGCTCCAGTCGAAGCGCGACGAGCTGGTGGCCCGGGCGAAGACCGCCGAGGCGCAGAACACGATGATGGACGCGGTGAAGAACATCGACGTGCTGGACCCGACCAGCGACCTGAACCGCTTCGAGGAGAAGGTGCGCCGGGAGGAGGCGCTGGCGCTCGGCAAGCAGGAACTGGCCGCGTCCTCCCTGGACGCCCAGTTCGAGTCCCTGGACGACCTGAGCAGGACGACGGAGATCGAGGCCCGCCTGGCCGCGCTCAAGCAGGGCCGCGCCGCCTGACCGTGCCGACCCCGGACCGGCGCATCCGGGGTCAGGGGTCGGTCAGCGGTCAGCGGTCAGGAGGCACGGTCAGGAGCCGGCAGTCCCGCCCCCGCTCAGCCGTACATGCTCAGCAGCTGCTCCGCCGACAGTTCCGTGACGGCCTCCGACGCCGCGCCGGGCAGCGGGAGCTCGAACCAGACCGTCTTGCCGCGGTGGGTGCGGCGCGTGCCCCAGCCCGCCGACAGCAGGCCGACCAGCTGGAGGCCGCGGCCGCCCTCGTCCGTGTCGCGGGCGCGGCGGCGGCGCGGCTGGACCAGGTTCGCGTCCCAGACCTCGCAAACCAGGGTGCGGTCCAGCAGCAACCGCAGCCGGATCTCGCCCTCCCCGTACCGCAGGGCGTTGGTGACCAGTTCACTGACCAGCAGCTCGGTCGTGTCGAGCAGACCCTCCAGGCCCCAGGCGGGGAGCTTCGCCCGGGCCAGTTCCCGGGCCCGGCCCACCGAGCGGGCCTCGCGCGGCAGCTGCCAGTCGCCGACCGCGTCCAGCGGCAGGCCCTGCACCCGCGCCATGAGCAGCGCGATGTCGTCCTCGCCGTGCCGGGTGTCGAGGGTGTTCAGCACGTGGTCGCAGACGTCCTCCAGCGGGCGGACCGGATCGGCCAGTGCCTCGCGCAGCCCGCGCAGCCCCTCCTCCAGGGGATGGTCGCGGGACTCCACCAGCCCGTCCGTGTAGAGGGCCAGCAGGGCCCCCTCCGGCAGGTCGACCTCGACCTCCTCGAAGGGTTCGCCGCCCACTCCCAGCGGCATGCCGGGCGGCACCTCCAGGAGCAGTGCGGGTCGCGGGACGCCGCCCTCGTCCGGCGGTTCGACCAGCACGGGCGGCATGTGGCCCGCGTTGGCGATCGTGCAGCGCCGCGTCACCGGGTCGTAGACCGCGTAGACGCAGGTGGCGAGGTACACCTCGGAGCGGTCCGCGTCCCGCGAGTGCAGGGCCGCCCGGGATGCCTGCTGGGAGCCGCCGGGGGCGCCGAGTCCCCGGGCGATCTCGTCCAGGGCGGTCAGCACCTCCGCCGGTTCGAGGTCGAGCAGGGCGAGGGTGCGTACGGCGGTCCGCAGTTCTCCCATGGCGACGGCGGCCCGCAGTCCCCGGCCCATGACGTCGCCGACGACCAGCGCCGTGCGGTGCCCGGGCAGCTCGATGACGTCGAACCAGTCCCCGCCGACCTCGGTGGCCGCGTTGCCCGGAAGGTACCGGCAGGCGATGTCCAGGCCGGCCGCCTCCGGGTCGCCGGGGGGCAGCAGGCTGCGTTGCAGGATCAGGGCCCGCTCGTGCTCGCGCCGGTAGAGCCGTGCGTTGTCTATGCAGACGGCGGCCCGTGCGGCCAGTTCCACGGCCACCGCCCGGTCGCGCTCGCCGAAGGGTTCGCTGCCCTTGGTACGGGAGAACTGCGCGAGGCCGACCACCGTGTCGTGGGCGACCATCGGCACGACCAGCGTGGACTGTACGAGGTCCTCCGGTCCGCCGCCCTCGATCAGCCGCGGTCGCGCCGTGCGCAGGGCCAGCGCGCCCGGGGACGCCGCCGGGTACCGGTGGATGTCGCCCACGGAGACCAGCGCGCCCGGACCGGACAGCGGGGCGTCCGAGACGGCGGAGGCGAAGGCCACCCGGCGCAGGGCGGCCGAGGGCGTCCGCGCCGGGCCCTGACCGGGCAGGCTCGGCACGCCCGGGCCCTGCGGCCGGGCGGGCCGGTCGTCGTCGCCGAGCAGCAGGCCCTGGTAGAGGTCGACGGCGGCCAGGTCGCAGAAGCCCGGGACGGTGACGTCGAGGAGCTCGCGGGCGGTGGTCTCCAGGTCGAGGGAGTTTCCGATGCGGTGCCCGGCCTCGTTGAGGAGGGCCAGATTGCGCCGGACCCCGGCGGCTTCGCGGGCGGCGAGGTGGCGTCGGGTGACGTCGGTGCCGATCCCGGCCACGCCGATGGGACGGCCGCTGCCGCCGTGGACCCGGTAGAGGTTGATGGACCAGTGGCGATTCTCCCGGCTGCCGGGGGTGGCCCCGGTGATCCGCAGATCGGTCACCGACTCCCCGGTGTCCAGCACCCGGCGCAGCGCCTCCGACATCCGGTCGGCCTCGTGCGCCGGCAGATAGTCGTGCACGGTCCGGCCGCGGTGCTCCTCGGCGGCGCCCCCGAAGACGGTGGCGAACCGGCGGTTGGCCCGCTGCACGGTGAGGTCCGTACCGAAGAGCAGGAAGCCGAAGGGGGATTGGCCGAATATCGCCTGTGAAGCCGCCAGGTCGGATTCGATCCGGCGCAGTGCGCGCACGTCGACGACGACGCACAGCGCGGCCCGTTCGCCGGTCTCGGTCTGGGTGGGCATCACATAGATCTCGGCCACGCCGTGCGCGCCGTTCCCGCCCGGGATCCGGAAGGGGATCAGGCCAGTCCATTCCTTGCCGTCGAGGATCTCGGCCACCTTGCGGTGGGCGTCGGGACGCAGCTCGGGCGGCATGAAGGCGTCGACCGGGTCGCGGCCCACGGTCTGAGCGGCCGTCAGCCCGAACAGTTCCTCGGCGCGCAGGCTCCATTGGTCGATGAACCCGTCGGGCCCGATCGAGAAGGAGGCAACCTTTATGTAGTCATATATCGAGCCAGGCGGACTGCTGTGCCACAGGGCGTCGTGCCATGTCTCTCGCGGCACGTCGGTCTGATGTGCCTGCGCAGGTATTTCGCTCACGCGACCGTCCCCTCCAGCTCACCGCAACCGGACCGGCCATGACCGAAGTATTCAGCACCACGGCCCCGGACGGCACGGCGTTCACGATCACAGCACGGTCTCGATGATTTCGAGCCATGTCGTGCGATCCCCGCCGGACCCCTCCCCCGGCTGTCGCCGAGAGGTGTGCCCGGAAGGTCACGCACCACCGTTCACCTTGTTACTCACCAGGAAGAGCCAACTCGAACCACACTGTCTTGCCCGACTTCCCGTGCCGGGTCCCCCAGCGCTGCGAGGAGACGGCGACCAGGTGCAGGCCGCGGCCCCCCTCGTCGTCGTGATCGGCGACCCGCTCGCGGGGCGGATCCGGAAGCGGATCCGAAACCTCCACCAGCAGGGCGGGGCCGCCCGCGGGGCTGCCTGCGGCTGGATTGCGCCGCTCCAGGCGCACACCGATGGGGCCGGAGGCGTACCGCAGGGAGTTGGTGACGAGCTCGCTGACCAGCAGGACGGTCACATCGCCGACGGCCTCCAGGCCCCAGTCGTGCAGGGTGCCGCGCACGGCGTGGCGGGCGGTGCGGACGGCACCGGGCTCGGCGGGGAAGGCCCACTCGGCGCACTCACCGTCTGTGTCGATCACGCCGATCACTTCCCGGGCCAGCTGCGACCCCAGTCCGGTTCGTCGGGGACGAAAGGAGGACGAGATAGGGATTAATAGCGACATACCCGATATTCGGGGCGTCGTACCACTCGATCCCCGCCCACCGGCGCACTGTGGCGCAGACGGCCTAGATGTATTGACCCGCAGCGTTGTTCACGCGGCTGATGGGTGGCTTGCCTGCGAGTGCGGTGTGGCAGCGGTGGTGGTTGTAGGTGTGGAGGAAGTCT
>NZ_JBSGXU010000311.1:0-5860 GCF_053610205.1 Streptomyces sp. NPDC054932
GGCTGAAACATGCAGCCTCGCCGGCGATTGAGGCACGGGGGTCCGGGGGCAGAGCCCCCGGCCTCTGCGCCGCGCCCGACTCAGTGGTGGATCTGCGTCACGACCACGTCGAGGGACCATGCCTTCGCCGGCTTCGCAGGGGCCTCGGCCTCGACCACGTAGCCGAGGTCCCGCAGGGCCGTGACCAGCTCGGCGGGCGAAGCCGGGGCGGTCCCCGCCAGCAGCAGGTCCCGGACCAGCCGCCCCTTCGTGGCCTTGTTGAAGTGGCTCACCACCGACCGCTTCTCCACCCCGTCCACCAGCTGCGAGTGCAGCACCCGGACGGTCGCGGTCCGCCCCGCCACCTCGCCCTTCGGCTTCCACGCGGCCCCGTACGCCGCCGACCGCAGGTCCAGGACCAGCCCGTCCCCGGCCGCCTCCGGCATGACCTCCGCCATCGGCCCCCGCCAGTACGCGCCGAGCGCCCCCAGACCCGGCAGCTTCACGCCCATCGAGCAGCGGTACGAGGGGATCGCGTCGGTGATCCGGACCGCGCCCCACAGCCCCGAGAAGACGAGCAGCGCGTCCTCGGCCGACGCCCGCGCCGCCGCGGGCAGGTCGGCCAGGCCCAGTGCGTCGTAGAGCACGCCCGTGTAGATCTCGCCCGCCGGACGGGCCCCCGCCGTGCGCAGCTCCACGTTCTTGGCAACCTCGCCGCGCAGGCCCTCGCTCAGGCCCAGCACCTCGCGCGCCTTCGGCTCGTCCGCCGCGCACAGCTCGACCAGCTCCTCCAGCACGGCCGCACGGGCCGGGGCCAGACCGGGCAGCGACAGCGTCTCCGGCTTCAGGGGTGCGCCGGAGCCGCCGGCGGCCTTTCCTTCGGACGGCGGCAGCAGCACGAGCACGGTGGTTCTCCTTCAGTACGACGGCGCAGGGGATGCGGCCCCCGAGCCAGGGTAGACGGCCGCCGTCCCCGCTCGCCGTGCCGTCCGCGCCCGCTCGCCGCGCCGTACGGGCCCGACGCCCCTAGGCTCGACGCATGCCACGCCGTCAGATGCACATGACCGGCGCAGACGGGGCTGCTCTGCGGACCGCGCTGCGTGAACTGCGGACGAAGCTGGAGGTGCCCGAGGACTTCCCGGCGGCGGTCCTCGCGGAGGCCGAGCACGCGGCGGCGCACCCCCGCCTCCCGGAGGCGGACAGCACGGACATCCCCTTCTTCACGATCGACCCGCCGTCCTCCGTCGACCTCGACCAGGCCGTGCACCTGGCGAAGCGCTCCGGCGGCGGCTACCTCGTCCACTACGCCATCGCCGACGTCGCCGCCTTCGTCACCCCCGGCGGCCCGCTCGACGCCGAGGCCCACCGCCGCGTCACCACCCTCTACTTCCCCGACGGGAGGGTCCCGCTGCACCCGGCCGTCCTCTCGGAGGGCGCGGCCAGTCTGCTGCCCGACCAGGTCCGCCCGGCGCTGGTGTGGCGCTTCGACCTGGACCCCGACGGCCGGGTCGAGACCGTCGACGTGCGCCGCGCGCTGGTCCGCAGCCGGGACAGGCTCGACTACGAGGGCGTCCAGAAGGCCATCGACACCGGCACGGCGGAGGAGCCGCTCGCCCTGCTGAAGGACATCGGCCGGCTCCGCGAGGCCCTGGAACAGGCGCGCGGCGGCATCTCCCTCAACGTGCCCGAGCAGGAGGTCGTCGGGCACGACGGGACGTACTCCCTGACCTACCGCGCGCCGCTGCCCGCCGACGGCTGGAACGCGCAGATCTCCCTGATGACCGGCATGGCCGCGGCCGATCTGATGCTGGCCACCGGCACGGGCATCCTGCGCACCCTGCCCAGCGCGCCCGACGGCGCGGTCGGCAGGCTCCGGCGGACGGCGAAGGCCCTGCGCATCGACTGGCCGCACCACGTCCCGTACGCCGAACTCGTACGCTCCCTCGACCCGCACCGTGCGGTCCACGCCGCCTTCCTCCAGGAGTGCACGGCCCTGCTCCGGGGCGCCGGCCACACCGCCTTCACCGGCGGCGAGAGCCCCGACCCGGCGATCCATTCCGCGGTGGCGGCCCCGTACACGCACTGCACCGCGCCGCTGCGCCGTCTCGTCGACCGGTACGCCGGCGAGCTGTGCGTGGCGGCGGCGGCCGGGACCGAGCCGCCGGAGTGGGTGGTGGCGGCCCTGCCCGCGCTCCCGGACGAGATGGCGCGGGGCACGCGGCTGGCGAACACGGTGGAGCGGGAGTCCGTGGACCTCGTCGAGGCCGCCGTGCTGAAGGACCGGGTCGGGGAGACCTTCGAGGCCACGGTCATCGACGTCAAGGACGGGGAGCCGCTGGTGGGCACGGTCCACCTGGAGGACCCGGCGGTGGTCGGCCGCATCGAGTCCACCGCGCTGGACCTGCCGCTGGGCGACCGGATCCGCGTCCGGCTGACGCAGGCCGACCCGGGCACGGCGAAGATCCTCTTCGCGCCCGCCTAGCGGACACGACCTAGGAGGCGGCTGGCTGTCGGCGCAGTGCGGTGACCAGTGCGCGCGGGTCGTCGGCGTGGAAGCGGATGGTCCGTGCCTCGCCCGTGGCGCCGAGCGGCCGGGTGAAGGGGAGGGGCCGGTTCAGCTCCACGGTGACGGAGGTCTGGCTGCCGACGATGAGGTCGAGCACCCCGTCCTCGGACAGGGTGACCAGCCGTCCCTCGGGGTAGCGGCGGTCCACCCGCACCGAGGCCACGGCGTCCGGCGGCACGGCGAGGTCGAACAGGGCCCCGTAGCGGATCCGCAGGGACCCGTCGGGGCGGACCACGTGCGGCCGGGTGACGCAGGCGGCGTGCAGTGCGAGGACGAGCAGGATTCCGTACACGTCCAGCACGAGCACCACCCGGTGCACCGCCGGCCAGGGGATGAGCACGGCCAGGCCGATGGTCTCGATCACCGATACGAAGAGCATCCCGTACATCATGGCCGTCTGCGGTCCGGTGTAGGCGGCGGCCAGGTCACCGGGGCGCACTCCGTGCCTCCCCCGGACGGCCCACCGGCCGAGGGAGGCGGCGGCGCGCAGTTCGTGCAGCACCAGCCGCCGCACCTGCAGCGGGACCACGGCCCGGGCCGCCGACCGGCCGGCGGCCCGCCGGCCCTCCCCGCGGGCCCGCGCGGCGGCGTAGAGGCCGTACAGCACCCGGGCCTCGAACAGCAGCACGCCGACGAGGAGCGCCTCCGTGACGGCGAGCGCCCACCCGGGCAGCCGCACCCCGGCCGCCAGGCACACCACGAGCGCCAGCTCCGCCGGGACGACGGCGGTGATGGCGATCCGTGCCGCCCGTATGCGGGTCATCCCCGCCCCCTCTCCACGAATGCCTCCATGACGCGCCGGACGACTTCCGCCTGCGCGGGCGCGTACTCGGCGAGCAGCGCCTCCTTGAACCCGGCCACGACCACCCCGTCGGTGGGGATCGCGGCGAACACCTCGTCGGGGACGGCCGCCACCAACTCCGCCGCCAGGGGCCCGATCCGCGGATCGTCCACGGCCGCGTCGGCGAGGTCGTCGAGTCGCTCGTACAGCGAGAGCACGGCGGGATCAGTGGCCAGCGGACCGAGCGCGGCGTACATCTCCTGGCCGGCGGCGCCCGTCGCGTCGAGGAGGGTCAGGTGTTCGCGGTCCTTGGCGGCGGCCGGCGAGTCCGTCCGCGGCGCCTTCGCCAACAGCGCGGCGAGCGCGGGCGAGAGGGGCTCGCCCTCCCCCGGCCCGGCGGCGAGGAGCACCGCCAGCCGGCGCCGGCGCTCGTGGATCTCGGCCTCCTGGCGGGCGAGGTCGGCGTCGAGTTCCTGGAGCACCTCGGCCAGTTCGCGTCCTGCGTCGTCCGCGAGGACGTCCCGCACCTCGTCGAGGCTGAGCCCGAGCTCGGTGAGCCTGCGTACGCGGGCCAGCAGGACGGCGTCCCGGAGGCTGTAGGCCCGGTAGCCGTTGGGGCGCCGCTCCGGTTCCGGGAGCAGCCCGACATGGTGGTAGTGCCGGATCGCCCGGGTGGTGACCCCGACGACGGCGGCGATCTCTCCGATCCGCATGACCCCAGTAGAAACCCTGCCGCTGCGTCAAGGTCAAGCCGGTGCGACACAGCCGGTAGCATGGTCGCCACGGCAGACGAGTCGGCCGGGCGGCCGCGTCGGGATCCCAGGATCCCGCCGAGGAACGTCCGGGCTCCACAGAGCAGGGTGGTGGGTAACGCCCACCCGGGGTGACCCGCGGGACAGTGCCACAGAAAACAGACCGCCAGGGGCTTCGGCCCTCGGTAAGGGTGAAACGGTGGTGTAAGAGACCACCAGCGCCTGAGGTGACTCAGGCGGCTAGGTAAACCCCACCCGGAGCAAGGTCAAGAGGATCCGTCTTCGGACGGGTCTGCGCGAACGATCGAGGGCTGCTCGCCCGAGTTCGCGGGTAGACCGCACGAGGCCGGTGGCAACACCGGTCCTAGATGGATGGCCGTCTCCCCGGCGACCGCGAGGTCACCGGGTGACAGAACCCGGCGTACAGGCCGGCTCGTCTGCCGCTTCCACTCCCGTTCGGGGGCAAGCGGTTCTCCCGCCGGGGCGCTGCCCCGGACCCTGCCGGGCGCTGCCCCGGACCCCGCGCCTCAATCGCCGGCGGGGCTGGTGGTGTGGGTCGGTGCCCCGGCGGAGTGTCTCCTCGGCTCGCGCGGTACGGCATGTCTCGGCCGTAGCCGGGGGTGCGCGCTCGTCCTGCGGGGACACTCCCCCGTGTCCCCGCCCCACGGCAGGACTTCGACAGCGCCCCCGAAGCCGCCCCGACGCATGGGGAGCGGGGACGGGGAGGGGTGTCCCCGCAGGACGAGCGCGCAACCACCGCGCACAGCCGAGACATGCCCGCGTCGCGCGAGCCGAGGAGACACCCCTCCCCGGCCCCGCGAACCGGCCCGCACCGTGACGGATCCCGCCCGGCCTCCCGCCAGGGGTACGGCACCGCGACGGATCCCGCCCGGCCTACCGCAGGTGGGAGGTGTCGTTCAGGAGGCGGACCGAGGCGTTGCCGTCCGCGTAGTAGGCCACCGCCGAGAGGGAGGCCGCCGAGAGCTCCATGCGGAACAGGGCTTCCGGCGGGGCGCCCAGGGCGAGGCGGACCAGGATCTTGACCGGGGTCACGTGGGTGACCAGCAGGACCGTGCGGCCCGCGTGGGCGGACAGCAGGCGGTCGCGGGTGGCCGAGATCCGGCGGGTGGCGGACATGAAGCTCTCGCCGCCGCCCGTGGGCGCCGCCTTCGGGGAGTCCAGCCAGGCCTGCAGGTCCTCCGGGAAGCGCTGCTGCACCTCGGCGAAGGTCAGACCCTCCCACGCCCCGAAGTCCACCTCGCGCAGGCCCTCTTCGACCGTCACGGTGAGGCCGAGACGGTCCGCGACCGCCTGCGCGGTCTGCCGGCAGCGGCGCAGCGGGGAGCTGATGATCGTTTGGATGGTGCCGCGGGCGGCCAGCGCCTCGGCGACCGCGGCGGCCTGCCGTAGGCCCGCCGGGGACAGTTCGGGGTCGCTGCCGCCGCTGCCGGAGAAGCGCTTCTGCGGGGTGAGGGCGGTCTCGCCGTGCCGCAGCAGCACGAAGGTGGCCGGAGCCCCCATGTCCGGGCCCCAGCCGTGGCTGCCGGCCACGGCCGGCGCGTCGGCGTCGAGGCAGGGCTCGATCGCCTCCGTCAGGGCCTCGGCGTCGGCGAACAGCGTGTCCGCGAGCTCCTGGGCCGCCGTGGCCTTGGCCGCGGCGGCAGGACCGGAGGCGGAGGCGGTGACCAGATCATCAATATCTCCAAGGGTGTCGCCGGCAAACCAGAGGATGATCGAGATCGGGCTGACGCGGTGAAGTACGCGCTTTCCAAGGGGAAGCTG